>NZ_JBSWCE010000011.1:0-179077 GCF_056780015.1 Micromonospora sp. R311 | reverse complement strand
AGGTGGTCACGCACCGTCGAGCCGGCCGGCACCTCCCCGGCGCCGGCCAGTCCCGACGTGACCCCCGCCGCCCACGGGCGGCGCGAGGATCAGTTGGCCCGCGGAGGCCCGCCCCACCACCCGGCGGGGAGTCGCTCACCTATCAGGGTGAGGATCCACAACACCCACCGGACACCCGGTGAACGTTAGTGGACACCGCACTAGAGCTTCGCCTGGCTGCCCCGACCGCCGATGTGAGTACTTGCGTTCCCCAGCTAGCCTCTAAGACTCTCAACACCGCAGGAGGCGAAATGGGAGATTATCGACCGCCGCCAAACAAGACAGAGGAGCTGCGTAAACTTTACTCCGAGATTGAGGTGGCGCAGGGTCGCCTGCGCGAGAGCGAGAACCGGAAGTTGGATGTCCGGCGGCTCCGGCGGCTCGAAAAGCAGGCAGAGGCATTGAGGAAAACGGATTTATTGCTCAAATTTGGGCCGACGCGACTGCATTTGCGGTGGAGTGCGCAACAGGTCGCCAAGAATTTTATCTCGCTTCATCTTGCAGCAATAGCCGGCGGTATTGCGCTCATGACTACGACGTCATTGAGGGAGCTGGGGTTCGCGCTGACGGTTGGTGGTTTCCTAGGAAACGGCGCACTCCTCGCGTCGATCTGGCAGCAGGTGTATAAGAACGAGCGGGAAGCCGCAGCCGCCGCTGGTGCGAGCAGTGAGCCGGGACGTGCCGACCCTGGAACCAGCTATGATCAAGTGGCGCATGATGAGTTGCGTGATTTGCTCGAGCAGCAGCGTAAGGCGACAGCAGGGGCACTGACGAGGAGGGCGCTTCTCCGTGATCTCCGCTACGGCGTGGCAAAGGAGAAGATCGGAACATACGGTCTTGGGGCGAGTATGCTGGCTGTGCTCTCCTCGCCCATATGGCTACCAGGCGGCCTGGGCGCCGTTGAGAGCTTGGCGAATTCGAAAGGCGAACCCCTTCGAGCGCGTACGGTGTCTGCGGCAACCGCATTCGCTGTGAATGCGGTAGCTTCGACAGCGTTCCTTTCAGTTGCCGCAGGAGCGACCCTCGGCGTCTCGGTGGTCGTCCGCAGGATTCACAAGAAATTTAGTTCAACTGGAAGGGCAGCGGCTCCTCGGCGGGTGCGGGACGTACGTGACACGGAGCGTTAGCATCGGTGCGGACGAGTCGTCGAATCCGGACCCGGCGAATCTCCGTGGCTGTGCGAAGGAGTACGTGTCGCTGCTGCAGGCGAAAGACGAGCCGGGCTGCGCCAGCACCTCGGTGGCGACGCCTACCCGGGGGACGCGGCCAAGCAGATCGCGACGTACGGCGGTCGAGGGTGGATGTTGTCCGACGTGTCGTGGACTTCGCTGGCTCCGGCGGTCTACGCGCTGTCGATGGTGGTCGCCGGCCATCCCCGCGCATGACCTGGCGCTACAACGTGGAGTGGGCAGGCGAACGCTGGATGATGGCGCTGTTTGGGAACCCGCCCACCTGGGCCCGGACCGAGCGCCCGGGGTGACGCTGAGGCAGCCCGATGGCGCAGACGGGCGCCGCCACCGAGGTGGCGACGCCCGTCGGGCAGAGCGGGATCAGCGGCGGTTGTAGCGGTACATCGTCAGGGTGCCGAAGACGACCACGAACGCGGCGCTCCACACCAGCGTCCACATCGTGCTCGACGGGTCCGACGCCCCCGACATCACCGCCCGCACCGAGGCCACCAGCTGGGTGATCGGGTTGACCTTGACGAACGCCTGCAGCCAGCCGGGCATGGTGGCCGGCTCGACGAAGACGTTGCTCAGGAAGGTCAGCGGGAACAGCACCATCATGCTGACCCCCATCACCGACTTCTCGCTGCGCAGGACCAGGCCGAAGAACGTCCACACCCAGGAGAACGCGAACGAGAAGACCACCAGCAGGCCGATGCCGCCCAGCACGCCGAGCAGCCCGCCGTCGGGGCGGAAGCCCAGCGCCAGCCCGACCCCGAGGATGACCACGGCGGCCAGCACGTAGCGCAGCACGTCGCCGAAGATCATGCCGACCAGCGCGGCCGGCCGCCAGACCGACAGCGTCCGGAACCGGTCGAAGACGCCCTTCTCGATGTCGGTGTTCAGGCCGACCCCGGTGTACATGGTGATCATCACGACGCTGGTCACCATGATGCCGGGCAGGAAGAACTGCAGGTAGTCCCGCGGGCTGTCGGCGAGGGCGCCGCCGAACAGGTAGGTGAACATCAGCACCATGATGATCGGGAACGCCGTCACGTCGAACAGCTGCTCCGGCACGTGCTTGATCTTCAGCATGGCGCGCCAGCCGAAGGTCAGCGACGCCGACAGCGGGCTCGGGCGCGGTGGCCGGGCGCCGGGCGCGAGGACGGTCGACAGCGCCTCCGCCGACGGTACGTAGACCGTCGGGGCCGGCCCGGTCGTGGTGGTGGCGTTGCTGCTCATCGGGCTGCCTCCAGCTGCTCGTCCCGCTCGTCGGCCGGCACGGCGGGGTGGTCGGTCAGGGCCAGGAAGACCTCGTCCAGGCTCGGCTGGCCGAGGGAGAAGTTGTCCACCACAATGCCGGCGCGGGCCAGGTCGCCGAGCACCCGGGCGGCCTGCTCGCTGGCGTCGAGGTCGCTGCCGTCGCCGCCGACCCGGGCGGTCAGCGCCACCGGGTCGGGTTCGAGCTGCACCGGCACGCCGAGCGCCGTCTGCAGCAGCCGCTCGGCCTCGGGCCGCTGGTGCGCGTCGCGCAGTCGCAGGTGGACGGTGCCGGAGCCGACCGAGGACTTCAGCTCGCCCGGCGTGCCCTCCGCGATCACCCGGCCGTGGTCGACCACCGCGATCCGGCCGGCCAACTGGTCGGCCTCGTCGAGGTACTGCGTGGTCAGCAGCACCGTGGTGCCGTGCGCCACCACCGCCCGGACGATCTCCCACACCTGGTTGCGGCTGCGCGGGTCCAGGCCGGTGGTCGGCTCGTCCAGGAACAGCAGGTCCGGGGTGTTGAGGATGCTGGCGGCGATGTCGATGCGCCGCCGCATGCCGCCGGAGTACTTCTTGACCTGCCGGTCGGCCGCCTCGGTCAGCCCGAACGCGGCGAGCAGGCTCTCCGCGCGCTCGCGGGCGGCCGGCTTCCTGTGGCCGAGCAGCCGGCCGAGCAGGATCAGGTTCTCCAGCCCGGTCAGGTCCTCGTCCACCGAGGCGTACTGGCCGGTCAGGCTGACCCGGGCCCGGACGGCGTCGGCCTGCTGAACCACGTCGTGGCCGAACACCCGCGCCCGCCCGGCATCCGGGCGCAGCAGCGTCGCCAGCACCCGTACCGCCGTGGTCTTGCCGGCGCCGTTGGGACCGAGCACCCCGTACACGGTGCCGGCGGGCACCGTGAGGTCCAGGCCGTCGAGCGCCCGGGTGTCCCCGAACGACTTGGCCAGGCCCTCGGCCTCGATGGCCGGGCCGGTGCTGCGTCTACTCATGATCCCTACCTTCCTTGGCGTAACTGTCAGGAGACGTACGGGCGCGCGGCGCGGCCGTCGCGCAGTGCCAGGCCCCACCAGCAGAGCTGGTCGAGCAGGACGCGGGCGGAGCGGCGCAGCTGGTCGGTGGCCAGCGGCGTCGGCTCACCGCAGAGCAGGTCGACGCCGACGACGTCGCGCATCGTGACGGCGTGCAGGGCGGTGAAGACGGTCCGGAGCTGGTCGACCGCGTGCAGGCCGACCGAACCACAGCCGTACGACACGAAACCCACCGGCTTCGCCTGCCACTCGTCGTACGCGTAGTCGATCGCCTGTTTCAACGAGGCCGGGAAGCTGTGGTTGTACTCCGGGGTGACCACGACGAACGCCTCCGCCCGGCCCACCTGCTCGGCGAAGGACCGCATGGCCGGGGTCGGCTCCGCCGGGTAGCCGGCGGGGAAGTCGTAGTCGGCGAGGTCGACGACGGCGACCGCCAACCCGTCGTGCCCGTCCGCCTGGTCGACGAACCAGCGGGCGATCCGGTCGCCCGCCCGCCCCTCGCGGGTGCTGCCGATGATCACGGCGATTCGCAGTGGGCTCATGGTTCCTCCTCCCGGCCGCTCCGGTCCCACCCGTCAGGCGCGAGAAGCCGGCCGGCTGCCCGCTAGATCGGAACTAGCGGCCCCGCGAGGCGTCGGCGCGTTCCGGCGCCGGAGTGTCGGTGGTGGCTGTTTGAATGCGCCGGAAGGAATCGGGGGGACAGGATGACCGACGTAGGCATCGCGCCGTGGAGCGAGGACGACCTCGACCTGTTGCGGCAGCTCAACGCGCCGGAGATCCGGGTGCACACCGGCGGCCCGGAGACCGACGAGCAGGTCCTCGCCCGGCACGAACGCTACGTGCGCTTCGGCGACACCGGCAAGGGCTGCATGTACGCCGTGGTGCTGCCCGACGGGACCCGGGTGGGCAGCGTCGGCTACTGGGAACGCGAGTGGCGCGGCCAGCAGGTCTACGAGCTGGGCTGGGCGATCCTGCCCGGGCACCAGGGGCGCGGGCTGGCCACCGCGGCGGTGCGCGCGGCGGTCGATGTGGCCCGCGCCCGGCGCACCCACCGCTTCGCGCACGCCTACCCGTCGGTCGACAACGCCCCGTCGAACGCGGTCTGCCGCAAGGCCGGCTTCACCCTGCTCGGCGAGACCGAGTTCGAGTTTCCGCCCGGGCACCTGATGCGCTCCAACGACTGGCGGCTCGACCTCGCCGGGTGAGCCGTGGCGGCGGGTCGGCCCTGCCGCGCCGGGCGCAGCGGGAAGCATCCGGGCCTCAGGCCGCCGCCCGCCCCGACGGGTCGGGGCGGTGGGCCAGCAACCGGGCGTTGGCCGCCTCGACCAGCGCCTCCGGGTCGTCGGCGTGAAACCGCAGCTCGGTGACCTTCTCGCCGCGCGCCTTGCGCGTCGGCACCTCGATCGGCTCGCGCAGCAGCAGGTCGACGCTGGTCTGGTTGGCCATGCCGAGGCTCACCGTGACGTCGTCGCCGTTGCGCTCCACCTGGACGCTGCCCTCCGGCGGCATCGAGCGCCGGTGGACCCGCAGCCGCTCGACCGCCGACCAGGGCACGGTCATGTCGAGGGTGATGCCGTTGCGGATCCGCAGGCCCGCCTCGCCGACCACGTGCGGGTGCACCTTCAGGCTGGCGAGCAGGCCGAACATCCAGAACAGGCCGTAGATGCCGAGGCCGAGGACGATGTTGCTGACGACTTCCCAGGGCAGGATCATCTCGAAGATCGGGATCTCCACCGCGGAGAGGATGATGAAGATCCACATCAGCGTCATGACCGCGCCGCTGTAGCCGAACGTCCGGTCGTCGGGGTGCAGCTGCTCCGGCCGGCGGAAGATCCACCGGTAGAGGCTGCGCCACATGCCGATCTCGTAGCGGGTGGCGAAGCGCAGCAGCTTCCAGGCCTTGGCGATCACTGATCCTCCTCGCGGATCTCGTGGGAGAGGCCCTGCTCGCGCAGCCGGCCGAGGATGTCGTCCAGCCCGGCGACGAGACAGTCCAGCCGCTCGGCGGGCATCCCGCCGAAGAGCAGGTCGGCGAAGCCCCGCTGGTCCCGCTCCATCGCCTCGATGGTGCGGGCGCCCTGCTCGGTGAAGGTGACCAGGAACGCCCGCCGGTCGGTGGGGTGCGGTTCGCGGGTGACGAAACCGGTGCTCACCAGGCCGTCGACCAGCCCGGTGACGGTGCGGGGGCTGACCCCCAGGGCGCTGGCGAGTTCCCGCTGGGTCACCGGGCCGCTGCGGCGCAGTTCCCACAGCAGGGTGGCCCGGGAGGTGGTCAGCCCCTCCCGGGCCAGGCCGCGGCTCATGTCGTCGCTGAGCACCACGACCAGTTCGAGCACCCGGTCCAGCGCGGTGGTGAACCGGTCCCTGTCCGACATCGTTACCTGCTCTCATAGTGAGTGTGCATCACTATGATGCCACATCACAGAGCGGGCGCCGCTAGCGCGCCCCGTCCAGCCGGGCCCGCTGCTCCGCGGTCAGCTCCAGGTCCACGGCGGCCAGCGACTCGTCCAGCTGGGCCACCGAGGACGCCCCGACCAGCGGGATCGCCGGCACCTCGGCGCCGATCAGCCAGGCCAGCACCACCTGGTTGACCGTCGCCCCGGTCTCCTTGGCCACCGCCTCGAGCGCGGCCAGGCGACCGGGGACGCTCGGCAGGTCGTACGCCTCGCCCAGCGGCTTGTCCCGGCGGGTGTAGCCGCCCCGCGCCAGCGGCGAGTACGCCACCAGGGCCAGCGCGGGCTCGGCCCGCAGGTAGGAGAGCAGGTCCGGGCCGGCCGAGCCCACGTCGCCGTCCCGGTCCAGCTCGCTCGGCAGGTCCGTGCGCCGGTGCAGGTAGGTGTGGTGGTACTGGAGCACCTCGTAGCCGGGCAGCCCCGCGGCGGCCGCCAGGTTGCGGGCCCGCTCCACCCGCCACGCCCGGTGGTTGCTCGCCCCCAGCAGGCCGACGGTGCCCTCCGCGACGAGCGCGGCGAAGCCCTCGACGGTCTCCCGCAGCGGCACCCGGTGGTCCTCGATGTGCGCGTAGAGCAGGTCCAGCTTCGCCATCCCGAGCCGCTCGCGGCTGCGCTCCGCGGACTCCCGGATCACCCTCGCCGACAGCCCCTCCGGGTTGTCGACGTAGCTGGTGCCCGGGTCGAGCGGCCGGGCGCCGAGCTTGGTGGCGACCACGACCTCGTCGCCGACCCCGCGGCTGCGCCGCCACCGGCCGAGCAGCTCCTCGCTCTCCCCGCCCTGGCCGCCGTTCATCCAGAACGCGTAGTTGTCGGAGGTGTCGATGAAGGTGCCGCCGGCCTCGACGTACCGGTCGAGGATGGCGAACGACGTGGCCTCGTCGGTGGCCGTGCCGAACAGCATGGCGCCGAGGCTCAGCACGCTCACCTCGCGGCGGGTCTTCGGGTCAATGCCGATGGTGCGGTACCTCACGGTTGTCCCCTCTCACCTGGCCCGTCAGCGGGCGGTCGGGGACCAGCCTCGATGCTGGAGCGCACTCGAGGTCAACCCTCACCAGGGCAGTACGCCGTACCCGCCGCCGCCGTCGGCGAGGTGCCCCCAGAGCTGGCCGGACGGGCCGTCCGCGGGCAGCGTGGCCAGGTGCACGCTCACCTCGGCGCCCTGCTCGGCGCTGCGGAATCCGCTGTGGCCGTTCAGGTCGGTGGCGCAGTAGCCGGGGTTCGCGGCGTTCACCTTGACCGGGGTGTCCCGCAGCTCCTTGGCGTACATCGCGGTGACCATGTTCAGCGCCGCCTTCGACGAGGGGTACGGCACCCCGGTCAGCGCGAAGAACACCCCCTGGGGATCGGTCATCGTGGCGATGGAGCCGACCTCGCTGGAGACGTTCACGATCCGGGCCGCCGGTGCCCGCAGGAGCAGCGGCAGCAGCGCGTTGGTCACCGCCACCACCCCGAAGACGTTCGTCTCGTACACCCGGCGCAGCGTCTCGACGGTGGTCTCGCTGGGCAGCCCTCGTCGGCCGTCGCCGAGCACGATGCCGGCGTTGTTGACCAGCACGTCGAGCCGGCCACACTCCTCCTCGACCAGCTTGGCGGCAGCCGCCACCGACTCGGCGTCGGTGACGTCCAGCGGCACGAACCGGGCGTCCGCGCCGCCGGCCCGCAGCTCCCGCTCCGCAGCCCGGCCCCGCTCGGCGTCCCGCGCGCCGACCAGCACGGTCATCCCCCGCGCGGCGAGCTGCCGGGCGGTGGCCAGGCCGATTCCCTTGTTGGCCCCGGTGACCAGGGCGATCATGTTCGTCGTCATGCCCTCGACGCTGCCCGCGCGGCCGGCTCCGCAGGAGAGACCGGCCGAGCCTGGGACCGGCGGTACCACCCTCGCCGCCACCGGCTGGGGCAAGCTTGACGACATGACCAGCACCGGCCTGCGCCGCGACGAACTGGCGACGTTCCTGCGCAGCCGCCGCGCCCGGCTGCGCCCGGCCGAGGTCGGCCTGCCCGACGGGGTGCGCCGCCGCACCCCGGGACTGCGCCGGCAGGAGGTGGCCCAGCTGGCCGGCATGTCGGTCGACTACTACGTCCGGCTGGAGCAGGGCCGGGGCCCCCACCCGTCGCGGCAGGTGCTCGCCGCGCTGGCCCGGGCGTTGCTGCTCACCCGGGACGAGCGCGAGTACCTGTTCCGGGTGGCCGGGGAGAGCCCGCCGCCGGCCGCCGGACCCAGCCGGGAGGTCGGCCCCGGCCTGCGGCACCTGATCGACGCGATGACCGAGACCCCGGCGTATCTGGTCGACGCCAGCTACCAGATCCTGGCCTGGAACCGGCTGGCCAGCTACTTCGTCGGGGATCTGGCGGCCGTACCCCCGGCCGACCGCAACATGATCCGCTGGATGTTCCGGACGTCCGACGACGGGCACTGGGACCCCGAGATGCTGCGCTTCGCCCGCACCTCGGTCGCCGAACTGCGGGCCGCCTACGGACGCCACCCCGGCGACCGGGGCCTCGCGGAGCTGGTCACCGAGCTGCTCGGCACCTCACCCCGGTTCGCCCGGCTGTGGGCGGAGCACGACGTGGCGGAACGCCGCCCGATCGTCAAGCGCGTGCCGCACCCCGACCTCGGGCCGCTGGAGTTCGAGTGTCGGGTGCTGCACGTGCCGGAGACCGACCAGCGGTTGATCGTCTACGTCCCCGAACCCGGCTCATCCACCGCGGCGGTCTTCCGCCGGCTCGCCGAGCGCGTGGACACGCCCGGCTGACCGGGCCCGTCGCCCGGGAACGGCCGGAGCGGAGCCGAGGGCCCGCCAGCGCGACCGCCGGCTGTCAGCGGTAGCACCGCCAGGCGTAGGCATCGTCGGGGTCCGACGTCCGCGCGAAGGCGCCCGAACCGTACGTGTCGCGGCAGGCGACGTCCATGTCGACGATGGACGATGAGAAGAGCCTCGAACACTGCCAACGGCCGTCGTTACGCGGGTCGGCCGAGCCCCCGGAATGCCTGTCGCAGTACCGCTGGACCATGTTCTCCACCCCGCGGCCGCCCGACGGACCCAGCAGGACCGGAACCGGGCTCTGGGTCGGCGCCGGCGTGACCGACGGTGTGGTGCTGGGCGAGGCGGAAGCCGTCACCGACGGGGTGGCGCTCGGCGAGGCGGAAGCAGTGACCGACGGTGTGGCGCTGGGCGGGGCGGAGGAACTCGGCGCCGTCGCCGAACTCGGCGGCGCCGATGGCTCCGCGAGGGCACTCGGCTCCTCGTACGCTTCCGTCGGGGTGGTGGCCGCCGACACCGGCAACCCCGCCTCGGGCGACCGACCCGAATCCCACAGGAACACCACGGTGCAGAGCAGCGCCCCCAACGCGAGCCCGCCGACCGGGAGCCAGAGCCGGCGCCGGTTGGCCGGCCGCGGGCGGGTGTCAAGCTCCCGGCTGTGCCTCCTTCGGGGCCGGATGTCCTCGTCCGTCTCGGCGGCCCGCGCGTCGGCCCCATCGTGGCGGTACTCGACGCGGCCGGCGTAATCGTCGCGCGGATACGCCCCGCGGGTGTGGTCCTCCGGCCGGGTGTGCCATTCCTGCTGAGCGACGTACGCGTCCTCGCGGACCGGGTAGGCGTCGGCCGGTCCGTACGGCTCTTGGGCCTGGAACTCCTCCTGATAGGCCTGGTCGGGCTCGTGGTACCCCGGCTGCGGGTAGGCCAGCGGGTCGGACCGCCGGTACGCGTGCTCAGGTCGACGGTAGGCCCCGTCGTACTGCTCGTGCTCGTCCTCGTACTCGTACTGCTGGTGTGCCCGGTGCCGTGCGTGTCGCCCTTCGTACTCCTCGTGCGCGCTCCCGGGCTGGTACGGCTCCTCGCGCCATGGCGGCGAGCCAGCCTCCTGCCACTCGTCGGACGAGTCGGAATCACGCGCGGCCAGCCGCGACCGCCGAGAGATCCAGCTGTCTGATCCACTGGCGGAATCGTCGTAGTATCCGGTCGCCACATCGGTGGAACGAGCGGTCGACCTCTCGGGCACGATCGCCGGCCTCCTCGGAGTGCACGGGTGCGGATAGCCAGATCACTCTACTCATGATCGGCTGAAAGTCGACCCGGCCATCCCGCGAACGGACGACGGACGACCCGGACTTGTCGGCCCCCACCAGCGTAAAAGATCCGGAACCTGCGCGGAATGACCGACCGCCGACCGCCGGGATCGGGCGGGTGTCCTGCTAGGAGCCGGTCCAATGACCGCGACCTACCCCGTTCCTGCGGCCTCCCGCCGGCTCGCCGAGCGCGTCGGCAGCTGACCCGGGCCGCCGCCCACCAGCCCTTCGCCGTGGGCGGACCGCCGGTAGAGCACGGTGTGCCGGTCCCGGTCGCGGACCACCAGCCCGGAGCGGAGCAGCACCCCCAGGTGGTAGGAGACGGTGGCCGGGGCCAGCCGGTGCCGGCCGCTGAGTTCGCCGGTGGACCGGGGCACGTCCAGGTCGGCCAGGATCGCCGCCCGGCTGGCGCCGAGCAGGTCACCGAGGCGGCCCGCCGGTCGCCGGTCCGCCCGGCCGGCGCCCACCGGGTAGACCAGCACCGCGTTGCCCTGGTCGCAGAGCTGCGTCCAGACCTGCGGCCAGGCCAGCGCCGACGGCGCCAGCACCAGCTCCGCGCCGGCCAGTTCGGTGCTGCCCCGGTACGAGCTGTCGATGGTCAGTGACCGGCCGGTCCAGCCCACCTTCGGGTGCAGGGTGTTCAGCACGCTGCCCACCCCGGCGGTCGCCATCGCGGTGGCCCGCCGGCCCAGCTCCGCCTCCAGCGCGGCCCGCAGCGCCGGCCACTGGTCGGCGAGCGCGGCCCGCCAGAACTCCCACAGGCCCGCGGCGACCCGCCGGGCGAGGCTGCCCTCCTCCACCGCCGCCCGGACCTCCACCGGCATCCCGCCGTCGGGAAACCGGGCAGCCACCTGCACGACCACCTCGTCGGCCGGCGTCGCGGCGGTCGCCGCCACCTGGTGATCGAAGGCCGTGTCGAGCGGGCCGAGCGGCGGCTTCGGGGTGAGCAGGTCCGGCGTGTAGCCGCCCCGACCGGCCGGCGTCACCAGGCTCGCGGCCAGGGCCGCATCGGGGTGCCGCAACGCGGCCCGGGCGGTGGGGCCGGGATCGCCGTGCACCGGATGGCCGAACCGGGACCGCGCGGCCCGCAGCCAGGACGTCACCTCCGACGCCGGCGAGACCGCCAACCGGAGCCGGGCGAGGCTCGGGCCGTCCAGATGCGCGACCAGCACAGGCGGATCGTACAGCGGGCGCTGTCGATCGGCGGGGGACATTCGAGCCGGCTCGAATCACTACCGGCCCGTGCGGCACCCCCGGTTGGCTGCCGCGCAGACCACCTCGTCGACAAGGAGCATCCGATGCGCCCACCCGCCTCCGCCGCCGGCCAACTCGGCCGCGCGATCGCCCTGGCCGGTCTCGCCGCCGGCCTGCTCGCCACGGCACCGGCCGCGATCTCGGCCGCCGCGCCCGGCGACGCGGCGGCCGCCGACGACGCGGCGGCCCACCACGGGTGCGAGCGCGCCTTCGACCGGGCCGTGCGGGCGTACGTGGACACCACCGCCCGCCGTGACCTGGACGGCTTCGCCGCGCTGCTGCACCCCGACGTCACCGCGATCTTCGCCGCCGACGGGCAGGTGCTGGACGGCAAGGCGGCGACCGTCGAGTGGATGCGGGACTTCTTCGCCGACGACTCGTGGACCCAGTCGTTCCACATCGCCAAGCGGACCGTGGTCGGCTGCCGGACCGGGTTCGTGCTCTTCGACTCCGTGTACGCGGTGCCCGCGACCGGAACCCGGGTCCCGCTGCTGATCGGGCTCAGCTACACCTACGAACACGGCCGCTGGCTGGTGCTGCAGAACCAGGACTCGGTGGGCCGTATCTGAGCGGGGGGTTCACCGCCGAGGGGAACGGGCGGGCGTGGCCCCGGGCCGCGCCCGCCCCGCGGCGGGTGCTCAGCCGGCCCGCTGCAGCGCGGCGGTGGCCAGCGGAGCGATCTTGGCAAGCAACTCGCTGCCGGCGGCCAGGTCACCGTCGTTCGCCGAGGCGTCCACCTGGAGCACGAAGTTGCCCCGGACCAGCAGCAGCGTGCACTGGTGCCGGGTGGCCTGGCCGATCAGCTTCTCGCAGAAGGTGATGGTGTCCGGGCCCTCGGGCACCGGCGGGGGAGTGGGCCGGACGATCTCCGAGGTGCGCCCGTCGTTCGGCACCTCGTACTTCTTGCAGGTCTTGAGCACGGCCCGCAACTCGTCGGCGAGCTTGCGCCCGGGCACCTTGAGGTAGCCGACCACGTACTGCCGGATCCAGACCGTCTCTCCGTCCCAGACCCGCTCCCGGTAGGCGGTGCGCTTGCGGTCCGAGGGCAGGCTGTCCCGGCACAGCGAGATCAGCTTCCAGGCCTCGCTGTTCTCCTCGGTGAACTCCGCGGTCTCCGGGTGGAACGTCGCGTCCAGGTCGAGCATCGCCGCCTTCACCCGGGTGCGGACCTCGGCGGTGGAGGTCGGGGCGGGTTGCGGCGCCGGAGCGGTCGGCGAAGCCGACACCGGCGCCGACCAGCGGGGCGCCTCGGCGGCCCCGACCGGGCCACAGGCCGCCGAACCGAGCAGGGCCAGCACCGACAGGAGCAACAGCGGGGTACGGCGGCGCATCATCGCGGCGGCGTGGTCCTTTCGTGTACGGGAAGGGGGCCCGCACGGGCCCCCTTCCCAGCAGCGCCGACGCGTTCCGCTCCGTTACGCGGGGAGGTAGTCGAAGGTGTCCGGGTTCGGCCCCTGCCGCCCCGCCTCGCCCCTGTCCAGCGCGGTGATCCGCTCCATCGTCACGTCGTCCAGCTGGAAGTCGAAGATCTGGAAGTTCTCCTCGATCCGGGCCGGGGTGGTCGACTTCGGGAAGACGATGTCGCCGCGCTGGACGTGCCAGCGCAGCACCACCTGGGCCGGCGTCCGGCCGACCTCCGCGGCGATGTCGACGATCGTCGGGTCGCCGAGCACCTTGCCCTGCGCGATCGGCGACCACGCCTCGGTGAGGATGTTGTGCGTGTGCCCGTACCGGCGCACCTCCTCGTTGCCGAAGTACGGGTGCACCTCGACCTGGTTCACCGCCGGCACCACCCGGGCCTCGGCGGCCAGCCGCTCCAGGTGGGCCACCTGGAAGTTCGACACGCCGATCGAGCGCGCCCGCCCGTCCTGCTGGAACTCCGTCAGGGCCTCCCAGGTGGAGACGAAGTCACCGCCGTACAGGGTGGGCAGCGGCCAGTGGATCAGGAACAGGTCGAGGTAGTCCGTCTTCAGCTCGGCCAGCGTCGACTCGAACGCCTTGCGGGCGTCGTCCGGGCGGTGGAAGGCGTTGTTCAGCTTGCTGGTCACGAAGACCTCGCCGCGGTCCACGCCGCTCTCCCGGATCGCCTGCCCCACCTCGGCCTCGTTGCCGTACATCTCGGCGGTGTCGATGTGCCGGTAGCCGACCTCGAGGGCCTTGCGCACCGCCGCGACGGTGTCCTTCGGCTCGATCTGGAACACCCCGAAGCCCAGCTGCGGGATGGTGTTGCCGTCGTTGAGGGTGATGTCGGGGATCGTGTTCGCCATTGCGGCTCCTTCGCCGGTCGTCGCCGGGTCGCGGATGCGCTTCCACGTACCGTCTGCCAGCTGTCCGCGTACCCCGCGGCCGGGGTTTCTCACCGGTGATCCCCACCTCAGCCGGCAGCGTCGAAGAGCACCCGCCACGGCCGCGGCGCCGGCACCGCCGGTGGCGCCGCCGGCGGGTCGGCGACGGCCAGCACCTCGGCCGCGAGCTGCCCGACCAGCGGCGCGGCCGGGTGCGCGGCCCGGCGGGGCCACGCCGCCGAGGTCCGCTTGACCAGCGGGGGGCCGGCGACCGGCCGCCAGGCGATCCGCGGCTCCCGGCGGGCCAGCGCCGCCGGCTCGACGGCGACCCCGCCGCCGGCCAGCACCAGCCCGAAGAGGAACTCCGGGTTGCGGGCCGGGCGCACCCGCGCCGGCGCGAACCCGTGCCGGCGGCAGACGTCGAGCAGGTGGTCGTGCCAGCCCGGCGCGGTGGCCCGGGGCGCGGCCACCAGGTCCAGGCCGGCCAGCGCGGCCAGCTCGACCTCCCGGGCCCGGGCCAGCGGCGACGTCCGGGGCAGCAGCACCCCCAGCGGTACGTCGACCGCCGTGCCGAAGCGCAGCCCGTCGTCGGCGACCGGATGGTGCAGCAGCCCCACGTCGAGCCGCCCCTCGGCGAGCATCCGCTCCTGCTCGCCGCTGGTCAGCTCGTGCAGCTCCACGTCCAGGCCGGGCGCCCGGTCGGCCAGCCGGTCCAGCAGCTCGCGCAGGCTCACCGCCGGCGTCTCCGGCGGCACCCCGGCCCGCAGCACGCCGAGCGCGCCCTCGCGTACCTGCCGCAGCACGTTGCGCAGCCGGCGCTCGCCGGAGAGCAGCTCCTCGGCCTCGGCGAGCAGCAGCTCACCGGCGGTGGTCAGCCGCACCTGGCGGCGGGACCGGTCGAACAGCTCGACCGCCAGCTCCCGCTCCAGCCGCTGGATCGACTGGCTCAGCGGCGGTTGCGCCATGCCCAGCAGCTCGGCGGCGCGCCCGAAGTGCAGCTCCCGGGCGACCACCACGAAGTGCCGCAGGTGTCGGAGCAGGTCCACCGCCGCAGGCTACGGCAGGGGGACGGGCCACCCGCCGCCCCGCCCGGGCCCCGGTGACCGCTAGCGTCCCTGCTGTGACGGTGCGGGAGCGGATCGACGAGATCTTCGGCCGGGTGGGAGTCACCGCCAACCTGCACGTGGTCGAGCTGGCCGGGCCGGCGGGGGACGGGCCGGGCGGCGGCCCGGCACCCGGGGGCCGGGAGGTGGCGGTCCGGGCCGACGAGCAGGTGGTGATCGCCTCGATCTTCAAGATCCTGCTGGTGCTGGAGTTCGCCCGGCAGGTGGTCGCCGGTCAGCTCGACCCCCGCGAGCGGGTGCTGGTGACCGCCGGCGACCGGCTCGGCGGCTGGGGGATCGCCGGCTGCGCCGACGACGCCGAGGTGTCGCTGCGCGACCTCGCCTACTTCGCCATGTCGGTGAGCGACAACACCGCCGCCGACCTGCTGCTGCGCCGGGTCGGCCCGGACCTGCTGCCGATGCTCGCCGCCGAGCTGGGGCTGTCCCGCACCCGGATCGTCGGCGGCCCCCGGCAGCTCGCCGAGACGATGCTCGCCGACGTCGGCGCGCGTACCGAGGCGGACTTCGCCCGGATCTTCCCGACCCTGCCGGCCGAGCGGGTCCGGGCCATGCGGGTCTTCGACCCGGCGCACACCACGTCGAGCACCGCGCGGGAGATCACCCGGCTGCTCGGCCTGATCTGGCGGGACGAGGCCGGCCCGGCGCAGGCCTGCGCGATGGTCCGGGAGTGGATGGCCCGGCAGCTGTTCTGGACCCGGCTCGCCGCCGGCTTCCCGCCGGGCGTGCGGGTCGCCGGCAAGACCGGCAGCCTGCCCGGGCTGCACCTGGAGGCGGGGGTGGCCGAGTACCCCGACGGCGGCCGGTACGCGGTCGCGGTCTTCGCCCGGGTGGCGGACCTGGCCACCCGGCGCATCGACGTGGACCTGGCCATGGGCGAGGCCGCCCGGACGGCGGTCGAGGCGTTGCGCGACGCGTGATTTTCCGACCGGGTCCGGCTCGTCGGCCCGGCTCTGACCTGGCCTGATATCGCAGCGGATATCGACCGTTTCGGCCACCGATCTTGGACCGGGCGGCGGTGGCGCTGGTTGGCTCGGCGCCGAACCGATCAGCACCACGACGGGAGAGTTCCGCATGCCCAACCTGGACCGCCGCCGCTTCCTCCGGGACGCCGCCGCCGGCACCGCCCTGGTCTCCACCGCCGGGCTCACCGGCGCTGCCCTGGCCGCCCCCGCGCAGGCCGCGCCGCCGGCCACCGCGCCGGTCGCCGCCGCACCGGCCGGCCGGCGCCGGGGCCCGGTCAGCTTCCGCTGGTGGGGTACGTCGGGATGGCGGGTCGACATCGGCGACCGGACCGTCCTGGTCGACCCCTACCTGAGCCGCCTCGACACCGGGCTGTTCTCCGGCGCCTTCAACCAGTCCACCCCGCTGGAGGTCCGCACCGACGTGGTCGACGCCCTGGCGGACCGGGCCGAGACGGTGCTCGTCACGCACACCCACTGGGACCACTACATGGACGTCCCGCACATCGCCGGCCGCACCGGCGCCCGGGTGTTCGGCACGCTGACCGCCTACCACCTCGGGTTGGCGTACGGGGTGCCGTCCGGGCAGCTCAGCCCGGTCAAGGGCGGGGAGGTGCTCGACTTCGACGGCTACACCGTGGAGGTGGTCGCCGCGCTGCACAGCCGCAACCTGTCCTACTCGCTGGCCTTCCCGGGGGTACGGGTCAGCCCGCCGCCGAAGCCGACGACCATCGCCGACCTGCCCGAGGGCGACACCCTGGCCTACCAGCTGCGGGTCGACGGCGGCCCGGCGGTGTTCTTCATGGGCGCCAGCGACTTCGCCGAGCGGAACCTGACCGGCCTCGCCCCGGACGTGGCGATGGTGGCGCTGCCGGCCACCACCGTCACCGCCGACTACGCCGACCGGCTGCTCGCGGCGCTGGGCCACCCGAAGGTCGTGGTGCCGGTGCACTTCGACAACTTCGAGACCGAGCTGCGCAACCCGGTGCCGGTGGCGCCGAACGACCGCAGGCGCCTCGACGAGCTGATCGCCACCATCCGGCGGGTGTCGCCGCGCAGCCGGGTGCTGGTCCCCGAGTACGGCACCGCGTACCACTTCTGACCGGGGGTCGGGGGTGGGCGGGCGGTGGGCCGCCCACTCCCGGTCGTCAGCCCGCCGACATCTGCGCCAGGGTCCGCACCGACCGCCAGTTGCGGGTGGTGGCCACCACGCCCAGCTTCTTCTCCAGGTAGGCGTTGGTGAACTTGGAGCGGCCGTACCCGCCCTCGGGGTAGTGCAGGTAGACCTCCCGCCCGGTCACGGTGAACGCGACGTGCTCACCGCCGGGCACGGTCAGCGCGGTCACCGCCGACTTCGCGGGCGCGGTGGCCAGGAAGGCGACCAGCAGCTTCGTCGGGTCACCCTCCTGCTCCGCGTACGGGTTGCCGCCGGCCACCGCGGCCAGTTCCCGGCCGCCGCGCACCAGCACCGGCACGGTCAGCCCCAGCTCGCCGGCGATCGCCCCCTCGATGCCCCGGGCCAGTTTTCCGGCGTCGCGCACCGTGCTGCCGAAGACCACGTTGCCGCTCTGCAGGTACGTCTTCACGTCGTCGTGCCCCAGGTCGGTGACCAGCCGGCGCAGGTCGGCCATCGCGATCCGGACGTTGCCCACGTTGACGCCGCGCAGCAGGGCGACGTAGCGGTCCATGGCGACCTCCTCGATGTGCGGGTGCCGCCCAGCCTAGGGAGTCGGCGCCCGGGCCGTCGCCCCGCGCGCCCGACGTCACGCCGAGCCGTGACGCCCGCCATACCAACACCGCCAACTTCCCTATCATTCCCTATTGCGGGTAAGTTAGGGAGCGATGAGTGAGGAAATGTACTCGGTCGAGCAGGTCGCCGAGCGACTCGGCCTGCACGTACGCACCGTGCGGGGCTACATCCGCGCCGGCCGGCTCAGGGCGGTGCGGATCGGCAAGCAGTACCGGATCGCCCGCGCCGACCTCGACGCGCTGACCGGGCGGCCGGAGCCGGTCCGTCCCACCGCCGTGGTGCCGGTGGAGGTGTCGAGCATCGTGCAGGTCGAGGGCGTCGACCGGGCCGCGGCCGACCGGCTCGGCACGCTCGTCCTGGCCGCGGTGAACACCGGCCGGGACTCCGGGCGACCGCTGCGCGTCCAGACCGTCCACGACGAGGAACGGAACCGCATGAAGATCGTGATCATCGGCGGCGCGACCGCCACCGCCGACCTGCTGCGGCTGGTCGATGCCGTGCTCGACGGCGACAACGGCCTGCTGGCGGGGGAGGGCGAGGATGATGCCTGACGTGCTGCAACAGCGGGCCGGGGTGCCGGTGCTGGTGTGCGACCCGGCCGGCCCGACGATCGCGACCGAACAGGATGCGCTGGATCTGATCGGCGCGGCCTTCCTCGGCGCCCAGGTGGTCGCCGTTCCGGCGAGCCGGCTGGACGGGCGGTTCTTCTCCCTGGGCACCTGCTTCGCCGGCGAGGTCATGCAGAAGTTCGTCAACTACCGGCTGCGGATGGCCGTGGTCGGCGACATCTCCGGGCACCTCGCCGCCAGCTCGGCGCTGCGCGCCCTCGTGCAGGAGTCGAACCGCGCCGAGCACATCTGGTTCGTGCCCGATCTCGACGCGCTCGATGAGCGGCTGCGCGCCGGCGGCTGACCTCGGTGGCCGGGCCGGCGGTCGGCGCGGCCCCTGGTGATCGTCGCCCGCCCGCCGCCCGCCGCCACGGCCGGCGGATTGACTCGTGTTCGTGACGCAGTTGTGACCCGAGGTGACTTCGCATCGGACCGTCCGAAGTGCTCTCCTGGGAGGGGTATTCCCTGGTCAGCTGCGGTCCGGCCGCAGCGTCACAGGGCCCGAGAGTGTTACATGGACGGTCTGGGCGGCCCGATCCGCCCGGCTCACCCGCAGGAGGCAACCGCGTGCGAATGAGACGACCGAGCCGGGTCGCGGCCGCGTTGGCGGGCGTGACCGCGCTGGCCTTCACGGTCTCGGCTCCGGCCCACGCAGACGACCACGAGAACCTTCCCGGCGAGCCGACCATCACGCTGCCAATCAACGACAGCGCGGCCGGCGGCACCTACAGCCAGAACTTCACCCGGGCGTACGCCAACACCACCCCCGACGGCACCCCGGTCTACATCTACGTCCCGGCCGGCACCCCGCTCGACGGCACCGCACCGGCCGGCGTGGCCAGCCTTGATCCGCAGTTCGACCACAACCCGGCCGACGGGTTCACCCCGTGCGCCACCGCCACCGCGGCGCAGTTCACCCTCACCCAGGCGCAGATCAACTACGTCGGCGACAAGCTGGCCGGCCAGATCGTCGCCGTGGACGAGGAACACTTCGGGCCGATGGACGCCGCCGACCCGGACGAGCCGGCCAGCGACTCGCTCGTCATGGTCATCTACAACGTCCAGGACGAGGCCTACTACGACTGCGCGGTCACCTCCTACACCGCCGGCTACTTCGCCCCGGACTTCATCGACAGCAGCGGGATGAACGTCATCGTGGTCGACGCCCTCGACTGGGCCAACCGGGTCGGGCCGAACGACTCGCCCTGGCGGGACGCCAACCCGGCCAACGACCGCCCCGAGCTGTACGAGGGCACCGTCGCCCACGAGCTGGAGCACCTGCTGCACAACTACAGCGACCCGGGCGAGCTCTCCTGGGTCGACGAGGGCCTGGCCGACTTCGCCATCTTCCTCAACGGCCTCGACGCCGGCGGTTCGCACCTGAGCAACCACCAGGTGTTCTACGAGGAGACGTCGCTGACCCGCTGGGGCGGCACGCTGGCCAACTACGGCGCCGCGTTCACCTACTTCCAGTACCTCTGGGAGCAGGCCGGCGGCAACGGCGACGGCACCTTCACCCCGGACAAGCAGTACGACGGCCGGGCCGGTGACCTGCTGATCAAGACGATCTTCGAGGAGCAGGCCGACGGGATGACCGGCGTGCAGAACGCCATCGACACCTTCAACGCCGCCACCGGCGCGAACCTGCGCAGCGCCGAGGCGCTGTTCCGGGACTGGTCCGTCGCCGTCTACCTGGACGACGAGGACTCCCCGGTCTACGACATCAAGGCCTTCAACTTCGGCGACCCGGCCGACACGTCGTGGACGATGGACATCGCCGACGACGTGTTCTGGGGCGGCCGCGGCAGCTACAACGGCGCCACGCCGGAGGCCAAGTGGGCGCGGCTGAAGAACCGGCCCGACACCACCGCCGTGCCGTTCGGCATGTCGGTCGAGCGGTTCCGCAACCCCGGCCCGACCGTCGCGGTTGCCTTCGACGGCGACGACGAGACGGTCATCGCCCCGCACACCGGCACCACCCACTGGTACGCCGGCTACGAGAGCCAGTCCGACAACATCCTCGACGTCACCACCTCCGGCCCGGTCACCTCGCTGGACTTCTGGAGCTGGTACTTCATCGAGGAAGGCTGGGACTACGGCTTCGTCGAGGCGCTCGTCGGCGGTGACTGGGTGACCGTGCCGGTGCGCGACGACGCCGGGCAGGTGGTCACCACCGACACCGACCCGCACGGCAACAACACCGAGGGCAACGGCCTGACCGGCACCTCCGGCGGCGCGTACTTCGTCGACGACCCGGTCTACGTGCACCTCACCGCCGACCTGCCGGCCGGCGCCACCGACGTGCGGTTCCGCTACTCCACCGACGCCGCCTACCTGGACACCGGCTGGTTCGTCGACGACGTCCGGGTCAACGGCGCCGCCGCCACCGTCACCTCGGCGGCCGGCGAGTGGTTCGCCACCACCGGTGTGCAGGACAACAACTGGACCGTGCAGCTGGTCGCCCACTGCGACCTCACGCCCGGCACGACGTCGGCGGGGGAGAGCACCGACGGCGCGGGCAACTGGGTCTACCGCTACACCGGCGACGAGTTCACCGCCGCCGGCCTGCGGACCAGGTGCGCCAACGGCAATCAGGACGACTTCGCCGTGCTGATCTCCAACCTGCCCACCGGCGACCTGACCTACCTCGACGCGGACTACACCTTCCGGGTCACCAACACCGGCAACAAGCGATAGCACCACCCCATAACCCGTGGGCCCGCACCGGTTCTCCGGTGCGGGCCCACGGCCGTTCGGGGACGTCGGTCGCGCCGACGGCCGGTTAGGGTTCCGGCCATGCGCACCGTACGCCCCGCCGGTGTCCTCCTCGCCGCCGTCGCGGCGGTGCTCTGGGCGCTCGGCATGACCGTCCTGCAACCGCTGACCGAGCAAATCGGGCCGTGGCCGGAGGCGCTGCCCGGCAACAACGCCTACTGGGCCCGCGACCTGCGTTTCGTGGCGATCGTCGGGGTGGTGGCCGGGCTCGTGCTGGCCGGCGGCGGCAACCGGCGGTGGACCGTGCCGGCGGTGCTGCTCGGCGGTGCGTGGCTGGCCGCCGACGTGGCCGTCGACCGGGCCGACCCCACCGGCGCGGGGCTCACCGTGCTGCTCGCCGTCGCCGGCTGCGCGGCCGTCGCCGCCACCGCCCTGCTCGCCGTACGCCGGCAGCTCGGCGGCCGGGACCGGCGGGCGCTGGTGGCCACCGCCTGCGTCACCGGGATGCTGGTGCTGATCGCGGCGGGCATCGAGTCACCGACCGACCGGGAGCCGGAACTGGACCGCGCGGCGGTCCTCACCAGCCTGCTGCTGCTCGCCCTGACCCTCGGCTGCGCGCTGGCGGCGGCCCCCGGGTGGCACCCGGCCCGGCAGCGGCTGGCGGTCGGGATCGGCGCGGCGGCCGCCGCCGGTGTCCTGCTGGTGCGGGCGGTTCCACCCGGCCCGCGGATCCTGCCGGGCATGCTGCTCGGCGCGGTGCTGCTGACCGGGGTCACCCTGCTGGCCTGGGACTGGCCGGACGGCCGCCCGGTCCGGCGGTGGCATGCCCTCGCCGCCCTGGCGGCCCTGCTCGGCCCGTACGCGATGCTGCTGATCATCGTGGTCGGGACGCTCCCGGCCAACCCGGGCGCGCCGTTGACCGCGCTGGCCGGCAACACCGCCATCAACAGCGCCGACTCCGACGTGCTGTACTCGCTGTCCGGGGTGGTCGCCGGCCTCGGGATGGCGCTGCTGCTGGCCTTCCCGCCCGCCCTCGGCTATCGCCCCGACCGTCCCGCCGGGCCGGACGGGCCGCGCCGGGCCAGCGCCGACCGGCGGTAGCCGTAGAAGGCGTAGATGAAGGCGCCGATCACGAACCAGACCGCGAAGCGCAGCCAGGTCTCCGGGGCCAGGAAGGTGATCAGCCAGACCGAGAAGAGCGCGCCGATCGCCGGCACCACCGGCATGCCCGGCAGCCGGAACGTACGCGGCGCGTCGGGGCGGCGGTAGCGCAGCACGATCACCGCGATGCACACCACCACGAAGGCCAGCAGGATGCCGATGTTGGTCAGCTCCGCCGCCTCCCGGATCGGCAGGAACCCGGCGATCAACGCCGAGCCGACCCCGACGATCCAGGTCACCCGGCTCGGCACCCGGCGCACCGGGTGCAGCTTGGCGAACCACCCGGGCAGCAGGCCGTCCCGGCTCATCGAGAACCACACCCGGGTCACGCCGAGCATGAAGGTGAACATCACCGTCAGGATGCCGATGATCGCGCCCACCGCGATCACGCTGGCCAGCCCGGAGAGGCCGACCGAGGCGAAGGCGGAGGAGAAGCCGCTCTCCGGGTCGATGTCCCGGTAGTTCTGCATGCCGGTCAACACCAGCGTGGCCAGCACGTAGAGGACCATCGAGATGACCAGCGAGTAGATGATCGCCTTCGGCATGTGCCGGCGGGCGTCCCGGGACTCCTCGGCGGCGGTGCTCATCGCGTCGTAGCCGAACACCGCGAAGAAGACGGTGGCCGCGCCGGTGAACGCCCCGCTCAGCCCGAACGGGAAGAACGGCGAGTAGTTCGCGGTCTTGACGTAGAAGAAGCCCACCACGATCACCAGCAGCACCACGGCGACCTTCAGCCCGACGACGAACGTCTCGAACCGGGCGGCGGTCTTGATCCCCCGGTTGAGCAGGAACGCGATCAGCAGGCAGAGCACCACCGCGAAGAGGTCGACCACGTGCCCGTCGCCGGTGCCCGGCGCGCCGAGCATCCAGGCCGGCAGGTCCAGCCCCAGCTCGCCGACCAGGAAGTTGAAGTAGCCGGAGATGCCGATCGCGACCACCGCCACGATCGCGGTGTACTCCAGCAGCAGGTCCCAGCCGATGAACCAGCCGACCGCCTCGCCGAGCACGGCGTAGCCGTAGGTGTAGGCCGAGCCGGCCTTGGGGATCATGCCGGAGAACTCGGCGTAGGACAGCGCGGCGGCCGCGCTGGCCAGGCCGGCGATCAGGAACGACACCAGCACCGCCGGCCCGGCGGTCTCGCTGGCCACGGCGCCGGCCAGGGCGAAGATGCCGGCGCCGATGATGCCGCCGACGCCGATCGCGGTGAGCTGCCACAGCCCGAGGGTCCGGGACAGCTGTTCCTCGCTGGTGTCGGCGATCTCGTCGACCGGCTTACGACGGAAGATGCCGCTGCCCGCGGCGCTGCCTCCGGAGGTCATCGTCGTCCCCCTTCCCGTCCCGCCCGGCGCGGGACGCGTCCTGCGATACCCGGGCCCGGCACGCGCAAATCTCCAACGAGGAGACCGGCTCCGGGGTGCGCGGCCCTGGCTCCCCCGACCGGTGGGGGTGCGCGGGCCGGTTTACTCGGCTACCGGGAGCACGACCTCGTTGCGGCGCAGGAACCAGGGCTTCCACGGCGGGTCGAAGCGGGCGTAGTGGACCGCGCCGGCCGGGCGCAGCCCGGCGGCGGTGACCGCCCGGCCGAGCGCGGTGGCCCGCCGGTCGAACTTCCGTGCCGTCCACCGCCCGGCGAACCGCATGGCGGCGGCGAGCTGCGCGGGGATCTCCCGCGTCCGCACCCGGGGGTCGGCCGGCTCGGGCAGGGTGGCGGCGGTGAACCGGGCCGGCAGCCCGATCCGCACCAGCCAACAGCCCGGGCGATCCCCCTCCTCCTGTACCACCGGCGCGGTCATCTCGATCGTCTCCGGCCCGGCCCGTTGTGCCACCGGACCGTCCGCGCCCGCCGCCCGGGGCCGGTTGGCGCCCGCGAGGTACGCGGCCAGCGGCCGGAACGCCTCGGCGGCAACCCGCTCGAACGTCCCCTCGACCTGCACCTCGGCCACCAGGTGCGCCGGGTAGCGGCGCAGCTCGAAGCCGGGCTGTCGCGCCACCACCCGGTACGGCTGCTGCTCGGTCATCGTGCGCTCCCCGCGCCCAGGGCCCCGTCGTCAGCAACGCTACCGGTCGTCGACCTCCCGCTCCCCGGAAGTGGCCGGGTCCGGCCCCGGTACCGCCGATCGGGTCAGCCGCCAGTACTGGCGCCTGCCGTCGTCGCGCACCACCACCCCGCAGCGGGCCAGTTCCGCGCGCAGCTCGCGGGCCTCGCCGCCGCGGTCCGACTCGAGGGCGCGCTGGCGGGCCCGCAGCAGCGCGTCCGCGCCACCGGGCAGCCCGGGCAGCCCCGGCACCCACCGCCGGTACGCGTCCCGGTGCGGGTCGCCGTCGGTCCACGGCCAGCCGTGCTCGCGGAAGGCGGTGGCCAGCCGCCCGGCCGACAGATCCAAGCGCTCCCGGGCCACCTCCTCATCATCCGGGCCGAGCAGCACGAGATCCTTGCCGTCGACGAAGACCGCGCGCACCGCCCGCCGCTCGACGTCCCGCTCCGTGCCGCCACGGCGCAGCCGGACCCGCTCGACGGAGACGGTGACGATCAGCCGTTCCGCGGTGCCGACGGCGGCGACCGCGAGACCGCCCAGCGCGCCGACCGCCAGCCCGCCGATGCCCGCCTGCGCGTCGGGCAGCCGGTCGACCACCTCGAAGAGCTTCTGTACCGGCGCCCAGGGCAGCTCGGCCACCCACCCGGCGAACCGGACGAGCAGCGCGGCCGCCCCGGCGCCGACCGCCGGGAAGCCCACCCAGAGGACCGCCAGCTCCGCGGCGCCGCCGCTGACCCGGGTGCCGGCGCGGTAGCCGTCCACCGTCACGACACCTCGCGCCGCAGCGTGCGGACCAGGCCGGCGACCACCGGCACGACCAGCCAGACCAGCAGCGACACCGCGAGCCGTCCCCACTGCCCGGCGGTCACGTCGGGGGTGAACAGCGGCTCCATGGTCCGGCCGGTGTCCAGCCAGCCGGCCGGGCCACGCAGCGGCCGGACCAGTTCGCCGAGGACCGTCCAGAGGGTCGGCAGCACCAGGTAGGTGACGATGGCCAGCGGGGTGTTCAGCAGCAGCAGGCCGAAGCCGGCGCCCATCAGCACGCTGGCGACCTGGAGCACGACCGCGTTCAGCAGCAGCGATGCCTCGATCCGCCAGGTGCCGGCGCCGCCGGTGGCCCCGGCGACCAGGGTGCCGACGGCGGCCACCGCCACGCTGGCCAGCACCGACGCCAGCGCGGCCAGCACCACCGCCACCAGCTTCGCGACGATCACCCGCGCCCGGCGGGGCACCAGGGCGTACGTGGTCAGCGCGGTGCGCTGCGACCACTCGCTGGTGATCGACAGGATGCCCAGCACCGGCAGCAGGATCCCGACCGGCAGCAGTGACGGGATGAAGAAGTTGGTGAAGGTCTGTTCCGCGTCCTCGGCGTAGCTCAGCTGGAGGACGACGATGGCGGCGGCGACCAGCCCGATGGTGATCAGCAGCCAGAGCCCGGCCCGGGTGTCCACGAGCTTGCGCAGCTCCACGCCGGTGAGCCGGAGCAGCGAGGGCCGGCGTACGCCCGGGCGGTGCCGGGGGGCGGCGGGTGCGGTGGCGGCGGCGGTGGTGGTCATCGGACGGTCTCCCTGGTCGGCTCGGTGGCGGCCCGGGTCTCGTCGGCGCCGCGGGTCTCGCCGACGGTGAGGGTGAGGAAGAGCTGCTCCAGGCCGCCGCTGTCGGCGGGTCGCAACTCGGTGAGCGCCACGCCGGCGTCGGCGGCGGCCTGGCCGACCGCCTCGGCCTCGGCGTGCACCAGCAGCCCCCCGTCGGTGCCACCGGCCACGTCGAGGCCGGCGGCCGCCAGCGCCCGGCGCAGGGCCTGCTGGTCCCGGGCCCGGACCCGGGTCCCGGCGCCGGCCAGCAGCTCGTCCTTGTCGCCCTGGGCCACGATCCGGCCGCCGCCGATCACCACCAGCCGGTCGGCCACCGCCTCCACCTCGCGTAGCAGGTGGGAGGAGAGCAGCACGGTGCCGCCCCGGTCGGCGAAGTCGCGCAGCAGCCCGCGCATCCAGAAGATGCCCTCCGGGTCCAGGCCGTTGGCCGGCTCGTCGAGGATCAGCACCCGGGGGTCGCCGAGCAGTGCGTGCGCCAGGCCGAGGCGCTGCCGCATGCCGAGCGAGTACGCCCGCACCCGGCGCTTCGCGGCGGTCTCGTCCAGCCCGACCAGGTCGAGCGTGGCGGCCACCTCGCGGCGGTCCATCCCCATGGTCAGGGCCGCGACGGTCAGCGCCTCCCGGCCGGTCCGCCCGGCGTGCTGCGCCGAGGCGTCCAGCAGCACGCCCACCTCCCGGCCCGGGTTGGGCAGCCGCTGGTAGGGAACCCCGTCGACGGTGCTGCCGCCCGAGGTCGGCGGGGTGAGCCCGCAGATCATCCGCAGGGTGGTGGACTTGCCGGCGCCGTTCGGGCCGAGGAATCCGGTGACCGTGCCCGGCTCGCAGCGGAACGTCACGTCGTCGACGGCGGTGTGCCGCCCGTACCGCTTGGTGAGGTGTTCGACGGTGATCATGCCGAGGACACTGCCGGAGCCGGTCGGTCACCCGCAGCGGCCGGCGGTCTCGCCTCGCGGCTACCTTGGTCGAGGTCGAGGTCTCGACTTTGGTAGCTGGTCGGCGTTCGCGGCGGCTGCCTAGCATGGCCAGGTGACCAGCACCGCCGCCGCACCGGACCACCCCTGGCTGCTGCCCGGCGTGCTGACCGAGGCGGCGGGCCGCACCGGCGCGCACCCGCGGCGCACCACCCGCGACTGGATCGTGGACGGCCTGGCCTTCCTGCTCTCCCTCGGCTGGGTCCTGCTGGTCACCCTGGACGCCGCCACCCCGGACCCGGAACTCGCCGCGCCGCCGCCGTACGACTGGATGATCGCGGCGGACGCCCTGGTCGGGTTGGTCTGCTGCGGGCTGCTCTGGCTGCGCCGGCGGTGGCCGCTCGGGTTGGCGGTGGCCACCCTGCCGCTGACCGCGTTCTCGATGGCCTCCGCCATCCCGCTGCTGATCATCTACTTCACCCTGGTGGTGCACCGACGTACCGCGGTGGCGTTGGCCATGACCGCGGCCGGCCTCTGCACCAACTTCGCCTTCGCCTACCTGCGCCCGGAACCGGACATGCCCTACTGGGTGAGCACCGCGTGGGGGGTCGTGCTCAGCTTGACCGTGCTGGCCTGGGGGATGTTCGTCCGGGCCCGGCGGCAGCTGATCGTGTCGCTGCGGGAACGCGCCGAGCGGGCCGAGGCGGAGCAGCAGTTGCGGGTGGCGCAGGCCCGGCAGTTGGAGCGCACCCGGATCGCGCGGGAGATGCACGACGTGCTGGCGCACCGGATCTCGCTGCTCAGCCTGCACGCCGGCGCGCTGGAGTTCCGTCCGGACGCCCCGCCGGAGGAGGTGGCGAAGGCGGCCGGGGTGATCCGCGGCAGCGCGCACGCCGCATTGCAGGACCTGCGGGAGGTGATCGGGGTGCTCCGCGCGGAGACCGGTGCCGGGCAGGCCCCGGAACGCCCGCAGCCCACCCTGGACGACCTGCCCGCGTTGATCGAGGAGTCCCGGTCGGCCGGCGTCCGGGTCAGCGTGCGCGACCTGGTCGGCGCGGCGGAGCGGGTGCCGGCCGCGGTCGGCCGCAGCGTCTACCGGATCGTGCAGGAGGGGTTGACCAACGCCCGCAAGCACGCGGCCGGCGCCGCGGTCACCGTCGACGTGGCCGGCGCCCCCGGCGACGGGCTGACCGTGGAGATCCGCAACCGCTGGCCGGTGGGGGGTCTCACCGGCCCGGAGATCCCCGGCGCGGGCACCGGTCTGGTCGGCATCGCCGAACGGGTCCACCTGGCCGGCGGGCGGCTGGAGCACGGCCGCGACGACTCCGGCGACTTCCGGCTGGCCGCCTGGCTGCCGTGGCCGGCGTGACCGGGCCGGCCCCGGGTGCGCCCGGAGCGGGCGCCGACGGGCCGGTGCGGGTGCTGATCGTGGACGACGACGCGCTGGTGCGGGCCGGCCTGTCGATGATCCTCGGCGGCGTGCCGGACCTGCTGGTGGTCGGCGAGGCCGCCGACGGCAGCGAGGTGCCCGCCGCCGTCGCCGCGTACGCGCCGGACGTGGTGCTGATGGACATCCGGATGCCCCGGCTCGACGGGCTGGCCGCCACCGAGGCGCTGCGGGCGCTGCCCCGGCCGCCGGAGGTGCTGGTGCTGACCACCTTCGACGCCGACGACCAGGTGCTGCGCGCGTTGCGGGCCGGGGCGGGCGGGTTCCTGCTCAAGGACACCCCACCGGCCGAGATCGTGCGGGCGGTGCGCCGGGTGGCGGCGGGGGAGGCGACCCTCTCCCCGACCGTGACCCGGAAGCTGATCGACCACGTCACCGGCCCGGGGACCCCGGCCGGGGCGGACCCGCGCCGGGAGCGGGCACTGCGGCTGCTGGCCGGGCTCAGCGAGCGGGAGCGGGAGGTCGCGGTCGCCCTCGGGCAGGGGTGTACCAATGCCGAGATCGCCGCCGAGCTGTACATGAGCGTGGCGACGGTCAAGGCGTACGTCTCCCGGCTGCTGACCCGCCTGGACCTCAACAACCGGGTGCAGGTGGCCCTGCTGGTGCACGACGCCGGCCTGGTCTGAGCAGCCCCGGAGACATTCACCGATGGAACGCTCACCGATGAGTGTTCCATCGGTGAGCGTTCCGCCCACGGGCTCCGCGCTGAGGTACCCGGATTGAACTTTCGGGGGACGGGGGCCGTACCACTGGCCGAGGATGCGGTGCGGCGGGTCAGCCGCACCGCTGCCGGAACCGCGGGAGGCCTACCGTGCGAGTTGGTGAGCAGTCGACGGATCCCATCGACCAGGTGCTGGGTGAGGTGCCGGTCCCGGCGCCGCTGACCCCCGAGGACGTCCGGCTCGCGGTGCGGGCGGTGGTGGTGCACGCCGCCGAGGAGTGGCCGGCGGGGCCGCTGTGCCGCAACGACGGCGCGACGTACCCGTGCCGGCTGCACCGCTGGGGGCGGCGGGTGCTGGAGGCACACGGGCTCAACGAGCGGCAGATCGACGCCCTGGTGCGGCACGGCAACCCGTTCGTGCACGTGCCCTTCCCGTTCACCGCGACCGGTCCCGCGCCGGCGCGCACCGCCGCGACGTCACGCGCCGGCTACCCGCTGCACGGCCAGGCCGCGCGGGTGCCGGCGCCGGGCACGCGGCCCGTGGTCCGACCCGGCAACCCCACCCGGCCGGTGGCTCCCCCCGCCACCGCGCCGCGCTGGCCCCGGGCGAGCTGAGCGGAGGTACGGCCGCCAGCGCCCGCCGGGGCAGGACGACGCCGGCCCGGATGCGGGGTTCCCCCTTCCCCGCCCGGGCCGGCGTCGGCCGTGGTGTCTCAGTCGTTGCCGGCACCGATCACGCAGTCCGGCGCGGACCAGCTGGTGGTGTTCGAGGTGTTGTCCCGGTTGTTCTCCCGCCGCGAGTCCACGTGCACGTGGTCGTCGTGGTCCGGGTAGCCCGGGCCGTAGATCCCGCTGAAGCCCCGGTTCCGGGCGTCCCGGGCCAGCTGGCAGAGGGAGCTGGTGCGCGAGGTGATGTCGGCGGCGTTGCCGTAGAGGTGCTGGCTGTCCGACGCGCCACCGACCTGGTCGTTGCAGGCGCGGCTGCGGAAGCCGCTGCTCACGTAGATGGGTTTGTCGCCCATGCTGTGCCGCAACGCCTCCAGCTTCCACATGGTGCGCAGCGCGTTCTGTCGGGTCTCCGCGGGCGAGAGCGGGCCCCCGCTCCACCCGCCCCGGCCGCAGCCGTCGTCCATCTCGGTGTAGCTGAAGTGCCGCGGCGTGCAGTCGTTGTCCTGGAGTTCGTAGAGCTTGGCGTACGTCTGCGGGCCGGCGACCCCGTCCACCCGCAGCCCGTACGCGGCCTGGAAGCGCCGGACCGCGGCGTCGGTCTTCGGGCCGAACCGGCCGTCCAGCTCGACGATGTCCCGGTTGCCGGCCCAGCCGGCGACCCGTAGCTGCAGCTGGCGGACGTCGTCGCCGGATCGGCCCTGGTAGAGATTCCGGTTCCAGGTGTAGCAGCCGTCGGCATGGGCCGCTGGCGCGGCGACCACGGTGGCGATCGCGGCCCCCGGCAACGCCAGGGCGAACGCGACGGCGACCCGCTTCAAGGTGTTTACGCGCACAGAAGTCCTCCCGATAGGAGTGGGATTGGGGTGGCATCCGGGACATCGACCGGGACGTCCCGCGATTCCCACCTTGACACCGACCGGAGGGTTAGGAGGCGATAAACGAGAATTGTCCTCATGATTCGCCGTTCCTGGGTCTTGGCTGGGAATTGGACCCATTCGCGAAACACCCACTCACCACCGACGAGGCGCAGGCGCAGCAGAACGGCACGCCACGTCGCATTCGGCGACACCGAGGGTGATGTCCTCCGGTCGGGCGCGGCCGGTAACGTCAGCGCCGGGCGGCGGACTGGCGGAGGTGGGCGTGGCACGCGGTGGCGTCTTCTGCGTCGAGGGGCAGTGGCACCGGGACCTCAACGAACGGGGCTCCGTGCTACCCACGCTGGAGCTGCTGGAGCGGCTCGGGAAGATCCGGTTCATCCACCGGGACGCGGCCACCCGCGACGAGCTGTTCTACTTCCTCGACCGCTGGCTGCTCAAGCAGTACGCCGACTACCGGGTCGGCTTCTTCGCCATGCACGGCGAGCCGAGCCGGCTCTGCCTGACCGACTGGAACTCCGTCGAACTCGCCGACGTCGCGCAGTTGATGGCCGGACGTTGCGACGGTCGCCGGCTCTATTTCGGCAGCTGCTCGGTGCTCCGCGCCTCGGACGCGGTGCTGCGCGAATTCCTCGAGGTCACCGGAGCCGCCCTGATCTGCGGTTACACCCGGGACGTGGACTGGGTCGAATCGGCCGCCTTCGAAACCGTGCTGCTCGACGTCCTGGCCAACGGGCAGCGGCACAACGCCGCCGAGCTGCGGATGGGCTCGGCGCACTGGGCGCCGCTGGCGTCCTACCTGGGCTTCCGGGTGATCTACGCGAACGGCCGGGCGTGGCGGCCGAACGCCCGCCCCCGGGTCCCGGCGCAGCCGGCCGGCGGGCACGCCCCCGTCCGCCCCCGCTGACCCGCTGCTCGACCCCTCCGCGGAGCATGATCGACACGAGCTACGGGATGTCGAGGTGACCGTCCGGGTGGGTCACCCCGATATCCGCTAACCGGAGTTGATCTTCGGAAAGTCTCGCTGTCCGGCCGGCTCTGGTAGAAACGAGCGGTGGCAAGAAGCATCGCGACGAACACCCGGGTCGACCGGGATGCCCTGCTCGACTTCATCCGGCCCCGGCACAAGGTCATCCTGATGACCACCCGGGCCGACGGCCGGCCGCAGTCGTCGCCGGTCGCCGCCGGCGTGGACCCCGCCGGCCGGCTGGTCGTCTCGACCTACCCGGAGCGCGCCAAGGTCACCAACATCCGCCGCGACCCGCGGGTGTCGGCGTGCGTGCTCTCCGACGACTGGAACGGCCCCTGGGTGCAGATCGACGGCACCGCCGAGGTGCTCGACCTGCCCGAGGCGCTGGAGCCGCTGGTGGAGTACTTCCGCTGCATCTCCGGCGAGCACCCGGACTGGGACGAGTACCGGCAGGCGATGGTGCGCCAGGGCAAGTCGCTGATCCGGGTCACCATCGACAACTGGGGACCGATCGCCACCGGCGGCTTCCCCGCCCGCCTGGCCGACTGAGTCCGGTCAGTACGCGGCGGTGAAGCGGGCGTTCTCGTGCCGCGGGTTCTCGATCTCGTCCACGATCGCCACCGCCAGGTCCTCGTAGCTGAGCACCGAGCGGCCCTGGTCGTCGGTGACCGGCTGGTCGCCGCCGGTGCGGTAGTGCCCGGTGCGCTCGCCCGGGTGGAACTCCAACGGTGGCGGTGACACGTACGTCCAGCGCACCCCGTCGGCCGAGGAGCGGTAGTAGTCCAGGGCTTCGGCCTGACCCAGCGCCGAGGGGCGGTACTCCTGCGGGAAGTCCGGCTCGTCGAGGTAGCGGGTCCCCTTCGGGGTGAGCAGGGTGGACCCGCCGCCCAGGTGGATGATCCGGGGCGCGTCCGGCATCCCGCGCAGCGTGGTGACCAGGTTCCGCGCCGCGGCGAGCCAGAGCCCGTGCTCGCCGCCGCCGATGGCCACCACCATGGCGTCCGTCTCCGGCGCCAGCTCCCGCACGCTGCGCTCGCTGGTGGCGTCGCCGGTCACCACGTGCACCTCGGGCGGCAGGTACGAGATGGCCTCCGGGCGCCGCACCGCCGCGACCACCCGGTGCCCCCGGTTGACCGCCTCGGCGGTGACCCGCGAGCCCGCGGTGCCACCCGCCCCGAACACGACGATGTTGCTCACGGTTCCCAGGCTATGGAGCGGTCCCGTCGCCCGTCCGTGGAACGGCGATCCCGGTCAGTCGACCAGGGCGGAGTAGACCAGTTGGCGCAGCTGCGGCCGCAGCGGGTAGGTGCTCGACGGCAGCAGCTGGGTGAAGAGCAGCGCGGTGATCTCCTCGACCGGGTCCACCCAGAACGCCGTGCTCGCCACACCGCCCCAGTAGTACTCGCCGACGCTGCTCGGCACCCGGCTCGGGATCGGATCCTCCACCACGGCGAAGCCGAGCCCGAAGCCGATCCCGTCGAGGGTGGTCTCGGCGAAGCCGCCGGTGGACAGGGTGCCCAGGTCCTGCCCGCCGGGCAGCTGGTTGCGGGTCATGAAGCGCACCGTGCGGGGGCCGAGCAGGCGTGCCCCGTCCAGTTCGCCGCCGCGCAGCAGCATCTGGGTGAACCGGTGGTAGTCGGCGGCGCTGGCGACCAGGCCACCCCCGCCGGAGAGGAAGGACGGCTTCTCGTACGCCAGGGCGCCCAGCTTGTCGTAGCGGAACGCCCGGCCGGAGCGCGGGTCGGGCGCGTAGAGCGCGGCGAGCCGGTCGGCGGCGTCGCCGTCGACCCACCAGTGGGTGTCGGTCATGCCGAGCGGGCGGAAGATCCGGTCGGCGAGGAACGCGTCCAGGCTCTGCCCGGAGACCACCTCGACCAGCCGGCCGAGCACGTCGGTGGCGACCGAGTAGCCCCACGCCGTGCCGGGCTGGAACAGCAGCGGCAGCTCGGCGAAGGCCCGGCAGGCCGTGGCCAGGTCGACGTCCGTCGGCGGGTACAGGTCGTAGCCGGCGGCCCGGTAGAGGCCGTCGACCACCGAGGTCTGCATGAAGCCGTACGTCAGGCCGGCGGTGTGGGTGAGCAGGTGCCAGACCCGGATCGGCTCGATCGCCGGCACCGTGTACGGCTTGAGCGTCGATCCCTTGGAGTAGACCCGCAGGTCGGCGAACTCGGGCAGCCAGCGGCTGATCTCGTCGGTCAGCTCGAACCGGCCCTCCTCCCAGAGCATCATCGCCGCGACCGAGGTGACCGGCTTGGTCATCGAGTAGATCCGCCACAGCGTGTCCGGCTCCACCGGCCGGCCGGCCTCGACGTCCCGCAGCCCGTACGTCGAGGCGTGCGCGACCTCGCCGCGGCGGGTGACCACCACCTGCCAGCCGGCCAGCCGGCCGGCGTCGACGTACCTGCCGAAGTGCTCGTCGATCCGCGCCAGCCGCGCGGGGTCGAAGCCGATCTGATCCGGGTCGATGCTGCGTGCCACACTCACGCCGCCGAACCTACTCGGCGGTACCCCCGGCCGGAAGGGCTGGCGGCCACACCTGTCAGTCCCCGCCGCTAGCGTGGCCGGATGCCCGAGCTGACCGAGGACGCGACCTTCCGCAACGAGGACTGGTACGGCGAGGAACTGGTGGACCGGCACTTCGTCCGCTGCACGTTCCACCATGTCGACCTCACCGAGGCGGTCAGCCAGGGTGCGGTCTTCGACGGGTGCACCTTCGGCAACGTGCGGTTCAACGCCTCCCGGCACACCGACTCCGCCTTCACCCGCTGCACCTTCGCGCGGTGCAACCTCTTCGAGGCCGAGTTCGCCGGCTGCAAGCTGGTCGGCAGCAGCTTCGCCCAGTGCGACCTGCGGCCGCTGACGATCGCCGGCGGCGACTGGTCGTTCGTCGCGCTGCCCGGCGCCGACCTGCGCGGGGTCCGGATCACCGACGTCCGGATGCGCGAGGTCGACCTCACCGGCGCCAACCTGACCGGCGCCACGGTCACCGGCGTCGACCTGTCCGCCGCGCAGCTGCACAGCTCCCGGTTGGCCGGCGCCGACCTGCGGGGTAGCGACCTGACCGCGCTCGACCCGACGGTGGTGGAGCGGGCCGGGGCGATCGTCGACGCCGGGCAGGCGGTGGTGATCGCCCAGGCGCTCGGGTTCGAGATCCGCTGAGAAAGGCGCCGCCGGCTGTCAGGTTTCCCTGCCAGGCTGGGTGGCATGGCATGGTGGTCCGACCTCGTCGATGAGCAACCCGACTTCGCCGAGCGGGTGCGTGCCCGCTTCACGGTGCGCAAGCACGGCACGATGGCGACGCTGCGCCGCGACGGCTCGCCGCGGATCAGTGGCACCGAGTTCGACTTCGGCCCCGATCAGCTGCGGTTGGGCAGCATGGCCGGCGCGCTCAAGGCCCTCGACCTGCGGCGTGACCCGCGGGTGGCGCTGCACTGCCCGACCGAGGACGCTCCCGAGGACGATCCGCGGGCCTGGGACGGCGACGCGAAGATCGCCGGGCTGGCGCACGAGGAACCGCCGGGCGAGGACGGCTCGCACCGGTTCCGGATCGAGTTGACCGAGGTGGTGCTGACCCGGGTGGGCGACCCGGCGGACCACCTGGTCATCGAGAGCTGGCATCCGGGCCGGGGGTTGCGGCGGCGCGAGCGGCGCTGAACCGGACCGGGATTCCCCACTCGGGTAACGTCCGCTACCTTGCGGTAACAGCCGGGCACGCGACCGTCCACATGTGGTGGAACGATCGCGCCGGTGCGAACGTGGGACGGCTCACCGCCGGCGGCGCGTGCCACCGGGGGCGGGCCGGTGGGGAGTGGAGGGTCGGTGGCGGAGGAAGACCTCACCCGGGCGGGCGCCGGTGCGACCGGCCGGGCGGCCGGTCACCGGGCGGCCGGCACCCCGGCCCGGCACCGCTCGACCCTTCCGTGGCCGGCCCCCGCCGGCGAGGCGCTGCGCCGGCTGGCCCGGTTCCGGCAGCGCCGCCGCTGGGTGCTCGAGGGGTTCACGGTGCTCGCCTGCCTGGCCGCCCTGGTGTCGTACCTCGCCGTCGAGCCGGGGCCGGATCAGGGCGGGGAGACGGCCCACCCGGGCGGCGTGCCGGCCGGTATCGGCGGGCCGAGCGCGGTCACCGGCGCCGAGGTGCGCTATCCGCCCACCGGTCCGGCATCACCCGGGTTGCAGCCCCGCCAACGCCCGCCGAGCCCGACCCCGTCCGCCGCCGCGACGCCCGCGCCCCCGGTCCGTCCCACCCTCACCGTCGAGCAGCGCGACGTGCCCGGGCGGGTGGACCTGACCGTGGCGGGCGCCCGCGACTGGATCCACTGGGGACTGAACGGTGGTGACTCGACCGTCCGCAAGCGCGACGGCTCGGGTGAACTGGTCGACGCCGGCGGCCGCGGCGTCCGGGGCGGCTGGGACGCCAACCAGGAGACGGTCAGCTGGCGCGACGGCGTGCCGGTGAGCTCGGCCGACGGCACCCCCACCGGCGTCTACACCTGCGGTGCCGGCAGCGGCTTCGCGCTGGCCGTCGCGGCGGGCGGCGAGGCGCGCACGGTGCGCCTGTACGCCGAGGTCTGGATGGCCCGGGGCCGGCTCGAGGTCCGGCTCTCCACCGGCGACCTGAGCCGGACGCTGCGGGTGGAGGATCCGCACACCCTGCGGTCCGCCGAGTTCACCATCCGGTTCCAGGCGCCCAAGGGCGCCCGGCTGGTGCTGAACTGGGTGGCCGAGGAGGTGTTCACCGGGGAGTGCGGCAGCGTGGGCCTCCAGGCGCTCGCCCTGCGCTGACCAGCGGTTCTCTCCCCGTCGTACGGGCCGCAGCGGCCGGCCGTTACCCCGGAGGTCATCGACACCGCGACCCGGGTGGCCGCAGACTCCCCACAGCGGCCCGGCGCACCGCCGGCCGCCGTCACGAGGGGGAGGACACCCATGCCCGCGTTCGCGCTCGCTCACCTGCGGAACCCGCAGCTCAACGAGGACATCTTCACCTACATCGAGCGGATCCAGGCCACCCTCGACCCGTTCGGCGGCCGGTTCCGGGTGCACGGCGCCGAGGTGGAGGTCAAGGAGGGCGAGTGGCCCGGCACCGTGGTCATCGTCGAGTTCCCCGACCTGGACCGCGCCCGCGCCTGGTACGACTCGCCCGCCTACCGGGAGATCCTGCCGCTGCGTACCCGGCACATCGACGGCGCGACGCTCATCGTCGACGGGGTGCCGGCCGACTACGACCCCGCCCGCACGGCCGCCCGGTTGCGGTCCCGGGCCGCCGGCTGAGCCACCCGGACACCGGGACAGTTTGTCCGTCGCGCCGGGTCGGAGGCGTCGTAGCTTTCTGCTGTCCAGTCCGACGTTCCTGTATGGAGGGTCCGCCGATGAGCAGCACCACCCGTACCGTCCGACCGGCCGCCGCGCGGGAGCCGGCCGGGGAGGTGCTCCGGGAGATCCCACTGCCGCCGTACGTGACCGTCGAGGACGCCCAGTTCGCGGTGCGGGCGGTGGTGGTGCACGCGCCCCGGCGCTGGTCCGGCGGCACGGTGTGCCGCAACGACGCCAGCCCGCATCCGTGCCGGCTGCACCGGTGGGGGACCCGGGTGCTGGCGCTGCGCGGCCTGCGCGCCGCCGACATCGCCGCGCTGATCGAGCGGGGCGACCCGGCCGCCGCGGTGCCGCCGCCGCGCCGGCCCCGCGCCTGACCGGTGCGGGCCCCCGGAGCGGGGGCCCGCACCGGTGTCAGCAGGCGATCGGCTTCACCCAGGAGCACTCCCGGTCCTCCGGCGCCGCGGACGCCTCGGGGGCCGCCGGCGGCGCCACCCGCGCCGTGCTCACGCTCTGCTCGCGGTACGCGGCCAGCGCGATCGCGATCTGGTCCTCCAGCGGCTTCACCGACGAGGCGAGGTAGTTGTTCAGCAGGATCGAGAACGCCAGCACCCGGCCGTCGGCGTCGGTGACGTAGCCGGAGAGGCCGGAGACACCGGTCAGGCTGCCGGTCTTGGCGTGCACGTTGCCGGCCGCCGGGGTGCCCCGCATCCGGCTGCGCAGCGTCCCGCCGACGAAGCGCTCCGGCTCGCCGGCGATCGGCAGGGCCGCGTACCAGGCGTCGAACCAGGGTTCGGCGCGGACCGCGGCGAGCAGGTCCACGAACTCGTCCGCCGGCACCAGGTTGCGCCGGGACAGCCCGGAGCCGTCCCGCTGGCGCAGCGTGCCGGTGTCCATCCCGGCGCCGGCGAGGTACCGGTTGATCTCGCCGAGCCCGGCCGACCAGGTGCCCGAGCCGGCGCGTACCCGGCCGATCTCCTTGGTCAGCACCTCGGCGTGGCCGTTGTTGGAGAGCTTGAGGAACGGCACCATCAGCTCGGCCAGGGTCATCGACTCGTGCCGGGCCACGGCGGTCGCCGTCGCCGGGGTGGGCTGGCCCAGGACGGACCGGCCGAGCACCCGTACGCCGTGCTTGCGCAGCGCCGCGCGGAAGACGTCGGCGGCGTACCCGGTGGGCTCCCAGACCGTCACCCAGTCGCTCGCCGGCTCGTCGCCGACGGCGATCCGGCCGGTGACCACGACGGTGTTGCTGCCGTGCTCGCGCTCGAAGGAGATCGACGTCCCGCCGCCGGCCACCGTCTCGGCCCGGTTGTCGAACCGGAGGTACCCGGTCGGCGGCGTCGTGGTCAGCACCGGCCGGTCGCCGGCGGCCGCACCCGGCGCCGCGTGCACGATGACCGTGCCGGCGTCGTAGTCGGTGTCCGGCGCCACGGTCAGCGCGGACACCTGCGCGGCGTAGTAGTACGGCTCGTCGTCCCAGGTCCAGTCCGGCCCGAGCCGGGTGCGGTCGTAGCGGGTGTCGTCGGCGACCAGGTTCCCGGTGACCAGCCGGACGCCGGCCGCGGCCACCTGGGCGGCGAGCGCGTCGTAGTCGGCGGCGAGCAGGGTCGGATCGCCGCCGCCGCGCAGGTGCAGGTCGCCGGAGAGCACCCCGGCCCGGCGGGTGCCGGTGGCCAGCACGTCGGTGTGGAACCGGTGCCCGGGGCCGAGCAGTTCCAGCGCGGCGGCCGAGGTGAGCAGCTTGGTGTTGGACGCGGGGATCAGCCGCCGGTCGCCGTTGCGGTTGTAGACGGTCTCCCCGCTGGCGGCGTCGACCACCACCACCGAGGCCTGCGCCCCGGCGAGCCGGGAGTCGGCCAGGATCGCGTCGATGGTGGCGTTCAGGCGGGTCGCCGCGGGCGTCGGCGATTCGGCGGTGGCGGCGGGCGCGCCGGCGGTGGCCGCGGCGGCGACCAGCGCGACCAGCGCGAGCGTCCGGGGGAAGAGACGTCGATGCATGCGTCGATGCTGTCATGGAGATATCTGCCAGAGAAGTGCCAAGGCCGAAAGAAAATTGCGGCCCGCCCGGTCCGGCGGTGCGGTGCGGGGCTGCCGCCGCGGTGCGGTCACCCGTCCAGCCGGCGGGCGGTCACCGGCCCGCCCGGCGGCTGCTCGTCCGGGGCCAGGACGGCGACGGCCCGGTCGGCCAGGCCGTCGCGCACCAGCACCAGCCGGCGGCACGCCGGGTCGCCGGTCCGCTCCGGCAGCCGCCCGGCCAGGGCACGTACCTGCTCGGCGGAGGCGTCGTCGAGCACGAACCCCTCGGCGTCCCACCGCCCGTCGACGGTGAAGAACGCCCCGCTGTCCCGCTCCAGGTCGCCGTTGAGCACCACCGTCCGGTCCTCGCCGTCGAGGTCGCTGGACGCCTCGTTGAGCCCCCACGCCTGATACGACGCGCGGCCCTCGTCCGGCGCGTCGGCCACCCCCACCCCCTCGCACCCGGTCAGCAGCAGCAGTCCCAGCGCCACCGCCGGGAACAGTGCCCGCCACCTGCCCCGCCCGCCCATCCCGCCTCCACGCCTCGATCCCGCTCGATCAGACCCCGGGGGCGGTGGACCGGTTCCACCGTCCACCGATCCGGCCGGACCGCGGGCGCGGTGTGAGCGGAGAGACGCTCCCGGGCGGGCAGCCGCCGGCGGCCGGCGTTGTTGCACGGCACATGGACGCCCGCGACGTCGACGTGCTGGTGATCGGGGCCGGTCAGGCCGGCCTCTCCGCCGGATACCACCTGCGCCGCACCGGTTTCACCCCCGGTACGGGCTTCGTCGTCCTCGACGGCGACGACGGCCCGGGCGGGGCGTGGCGGCACCGCTGGCCGACCCTGCGGCTGGACCGGGTGCACGGCTTCCACGAGCTGCCCGGCATGCCCTTCCCGGCGGCCGACCCCGGCCGCCCGGCGGCCGAGGTGGTCAGTGGCTACTTCGCCGCGTACGAGCGGGAGTTCGGCCTGCCGGTGCGCCGGCCGGTCCACGTCCGCGCGGTCACCTCCCGCCCCGACGGTCGCCTCGACGTCGCGACCGACCACGGCCGGTGGTCCACCCGGGCCCTGATCAACGCCACCGGCACCTGGACCCGGCCGTTCTGGCCGCACTACCCGGGCCGGTCGCTGTTCCGGGGTCGCCAGCTGCACACCGCCGACTACCGGGGACCCGACGAGTTCGCCGGCGGGCGGGTGGTGGTGGTCGGCGGCGGCACCTCCGCCGTGCAACTGCTCGGCGAGGTCTCCACCGTCGCCGCCGAGACGACCTGGGTGACCCGGCGGCCGCCGGACTTCCGGGCCGGCGAGTTCGGCCCGGAGCACGGCCGCGCCGCGGTGGCCCTGGTCGAGCAGGCCGTCCGCGCCGGTCGCCCGCCGTCGAGCGTGGTCGGGGTGACCGGGCTGCCGCTCACCCCCGAGCTGCGCCGGCTGCGCGAGCGCGGCGTGCTGGACCGGTTACCCGTCTTCGACCGGATCACGCCGGACGGCGTGGCCTGGGACGACGGCCGGTTCGTCGCCGCCGAAGTGATCCTCTGGTGCACCGGTTTCCGGGCCGCGCTGGACCACCTCGCCCCGCTGCGCCTACGCGGCCCGGGCGGGGGTATCACCATGGACGGCACCCGGGTGGTGGCCGACGAGCGGATTCACCTGATCGGGTACGGGCCCTCGGCGAGCACGATCGGTGCCAACCGGGCCGGGCGTGCGGCGGTACGCGACATCCGCGCCCTGCTCGCCCCGGCGACCGCCGCGAACTGATCCCGGTCTATTTGACGGATCCGGCGGCAGCGGGCACCGTAGGCCGTGAAGGGGGCCTCCAGCTGCCCCGACGCGACGGGGACGACCATCACCCCGCCATCGCCTCCCACGTGTGCTCGTCCGTGGGCCGAGTCTGGCCCGCGTCGTGAATCCGAGAAATCCACGAGGAGTTCCGCCATGCTCACCATGACCGACAACGCCGTTATGGTCATCCGCGACCTCGCCAACCAGCAGGACGTCGCCGACGAGGGCGGGGTGCGTATCGCCGCCGACACCGGCGCCGGTTCGCTCACCGTCGAACTGGCCGCCCAGCCGGCGCAGGGCGACCAGGTGGTGGACAACCAGGGCGCCCGGATCTTCCTCGACCCGGACGCGGCCGAGCTGCTCGGCGACGCCTCGGTGGACGCCACCGTCGACGACGAGGGCATCATCCAGTTCGGGTTCACCGAGAAGTAGGCCCTGGTAGTCCGCCGGGCCCGGTCAGCCGGCCCGGCGGGTCTGCTCGCCCCGCGCCCGGGCCGGACGGCCCGGCGCCCCGGGCCGCGCTGGCCGGGCGTCCGGGCGCAGCAGCGTGGCCAGCACGTGCGCCAGGTGGTGCGAGGTGCTCCAGGCCGCCCAGTTGGTCGCCGAGCCGGCGCCGGCCACCCGCCGGGCGCGGCGGAGGAGTTCGTGGTCGCCCCAGGAGTAGGCCGCGCCGGCGGTGGGCCAGTGCGGCGCCGAGACCAGGGTGCGGCACAGGTCGGCGAACCGGTCGTCGCCCCGCCCGCCCCGCCGCGACCAGCGGTAGACCCACCACTCACCGTCGGCCGTGTAGCGCACGGTGGGCAGCCGGTCCGCCGGGTGGTCCGCCGCGGGCACGGCGGAGACCACCCCGTAGTCGCCGTAGCCGACGCCGAGGTCGGCCAGGCGCTGCCAGAGCAGCCAGTCCCAGCGCTCCAGGCGGACCGGTTCGTCGGTCGGGAGCCGGGACAGGCTCGGCGGCATCCCGCCGGCCGCCACGGTCACCGACCGCCAGGCGTGCCGGCGCGCCCAGTCCAGCAACCGGCGGACCCGCGGCTCGGCCACCCGCACGTCGGCCGGACAGCACACGTCGCCCGCGTCCACCAGCAGGTCGCACTGCTCGGGCACCAGCCGGGTGAACCGCCACACCCGCTCCACGGCACCGGTGGTGGCGTCCGGCCCTGCCCGGTCCTGGGCCACCCGCAGCCGCACCACCGCGCGGTGGGCGTACTCCCGGGCCGTCAGGCCGTGCGCGGCGAGCCGCCGGTCGCTGTCCGCGAGCCCCACCACCGGCACCAGCGGTACGCCCCACCGGACCAGCTCGGTCTCCGGCAGGTCGGGCAGGGCGCTGACGTCGACGGCCGGCACCAGACCCTCGGGCAACCGGCCGAGCGCGTCCAGTGTGTACGCGTCCGGTGTGGACACCAGCAGCATCGGGGCGAGCAGGGAAACGGCGACGCCGTCGAGGTGGCCGAGCGCTTCCAGCTCACCCCGCCGGCAGGCGAGGACGGGGCGGTAGACCGGTTCCGCCGCCCGACCCCCGTGGGCGGGCTCCATACCTCAGCCTAGGCCAGACATCGTCGATCGTCACCGGAACGTTCGGGTGGACGGCGCCGCGCGGCACACCGGTCCACGCCGGTGCCGCCGCCCGGCTGCACGAGGGGCGGCGGCACCGGTGCCGGCTCAGTCGTCGTCACCGTCGTCATCGTCGTCGTGGCCGGAGTCGTCGTCGCGGTCGTCGTCGGAGTCGTCGTCATCGTCGTCGACCGGCTCCTGCTCGGCCTTGACCACCGCGCCGGTCTCCCGGTCCACGTCGACCTCGTGCTCGGTCGCGCCGGCGAGAATCTCGACGCTCCACACCGGACGGCCGTGCTCCTGCTCCGCCTCGACCTCGGTGATCCGGCCGCCGCCGGCCGCGGCCAGCGCGATCTCGCCGGCCCGCTGCTGGTTCACCGCGTCGCCGCCGGTCGCCGGTGCGCCGCCGGTCGCGGCCGGGGAGCCGCTGGTCGGGTCGCCGGTGGGCGTGGCGCTGGTCGCGTCGTCGTCCGGGGTGCGGCTGCCGTCCGGGGTGCCGGCGGCGCTCGGCGCGGTCGTCGCGGCGGCCAGGGCGCTCGGCCCGGCCCGCTCGCCGTCGGCCGCCGCCGCGCCGAGGGCCACCCCGGTCACCGCGAGCACGGCTGCGGCGCCGAGCGACGCCAGGATCAGGGAGTTGCGCTTCATCTCGTCCACCTTTCCTCGGTTGCCGCTTACGAGGATCCGGCGGAACGGGATAGCGGCGCGCTGCCCGGACGCTAAGGCCGGGTTAAGGCCGACCGGCCCGGGTTCAGGCGGCCGGCGGGCCGAACGTGAGCAGCACCTCGGCGCCGCCGCCGGGGGTGCTGCCGAGCTCCAGCCGGCCGCCGCCGGCCTGGGCCGCCCGGCGGGCGATGTCCAACCCGAGACCGGTCGACCCGGCCTGGCTGGCGCCCCGCCGGACCGTACCGGCCGGGATCCCGGGGCCCTCGTCGGTGATGGCGAGCACCACCTGCCCCGCTTCCACGCCGAGCCGGACGCCGAACGCGGTGCCGTCCGGGGTGTGCGCGAAGACGTTGCCGAGCAGCGCGTCCACGGCGGCGGCCAACTCGTCGGCGGGCACGGCGACCGGCAGCGGCCCGGGGGCCAGGTCGAGGGTGACCGCCCGTCCGGTGTCCTCGGCCAGCACCGACCAGAAGGCGACCCGCTCGGCCACGATCGCGGCCGCGTCCGCGACCGCGGCGCCCGCCGCCGGCGCCCGCCAGCGGGCCTGCCGGATCAGGCCGGTGACCGCCCGTTCCAGCCCGTCCACCGCCGCGGTGACCCGGGCCGCCTCCTGTGCGTCGCGCAGCGACTCGGCCTCCAGCCGCAGCGCGGTCAGCGGCGTGCGCAGCCGGTGCGACAGGTCCGCCACCCGCTCGCGTTCCTGCGCCAGCAACACCTGGATCCGCCCGGCCAGGTGGTTCAGGGCGCCGGCCACCTCCCGCAGCTCGGCCGGCCCCGCGGGTTCCACCCGGGCGTCCAGTTCGGCGCCGGCCAGCCGGTGCGACACCGCGGAGAGCTCGCTGATCGGCCGGACCAGGGTGCGCGCCAGCCGGTCCGCGACGGCCAGCCCGATCACCACCAGCAGCGCCCCGAGCAGGGCCAGCACCAGCCAGGACCGGGTCACCCCGGCGCTCAGCTCGGCGCGCGGGACCACCGTTCGGATCACCCCGGTGCCGTCCGGCCGGCCCTGCACCGCGATCACCACCTCCCGGCCCCGCGCCGACTCCGCGGTCAGGCTGCGCCCCCGCTCGGCCAGGGCCACCGCCGGCGTACGCGGGGCGGGAGCGCCGAGCACGGTGCCGTCCGGGAGGAAGACGCTGACCGGGCGGCCGGACTCGGCGGCGAGCTGCTCGACGGTCAGCCGGATCGTCTCCGGATCCTCCGTCCCCACCACCGGCACCAGGCTCTGCACGTCCGCGGTCGCCCGGACGGTGGCCCGGTCCTCGGCGACCGTACGCACCAGCAGCGCCAGCGGCACCAGGAAGGCGACCAGGGTGAGCACGCTGACCGCGGCCACCAGCAGCGCCAGTCGCGCCCTCACCCGGCCTCCCCGGGCGACTCCAGCCGTACCCCGACCCCGCGCACGGTGTGCAGGTACCGGGGCTGCTGCGCGCTCTCGCCCAGCTTGCGGCGCAGCCAGGACAGGTGCACGTCGACGGTCTTGTCCGCGCCGCCGTACGGGATCTGCCAGACCTCGGTGAGCAGCTCCCGTTTGGTGACCACCTCGCCCGGCCGACCGGCCAGGTGGTGCAGCAGGTCGAACTCGCGCGGGGTCAGCTCGACCGGTCGGCCGTCCAGGCTCACCTGGCGGGACCGGGGGTCGATCCGCAGCCCGCCGACGACCAGCGTCGGGTGGTCCGGGCCGGCGCCGGCCGGACCGCGGCGCAGCACCGCCCGGATCCGCGCGTGAGTTGGGCGGCGGTGAACGGCTTGACCACGTAGTCGTCGGCGCCCGCGTCCAGGACCCGGACGATCTCGGTCTCGTCGTCGCGGGCGGTGGCCACGATCACCGGCACCACGCTGACCGCCCGCAGCATCCGCAGCAGCTCGCGCCCGTCCAGATCGGGCAGCCCGAGGTCGAGCACGACCAGGTCGGGCCGGTCGTCGAGAGCGTCGCGCAGGCCGGTCATAGCGGTCGACGCGGCCGCCACCGCGTGCCCGCGCTCGCGCAGCGCCCGGATCAGCGGCGTCCGGATCGTCAGGTCGTCCTCGATGAGCAGCAGGCGGGCCACAGCTGGCAGGCTATCCGCCGCCGGCTGGTCCGGCGGTCGCCGTTAACCCTCCCTTAGGGTCGTCCGGTGCCACGCCCAACCGTGGATCGGGGATAGTCGGGTGATGCGCCGCCGTTCGATCCTCGCCGTGGCCGGGTGGCTGGCCACCGCCGCGCTCGCCACCCTGATCGGGCTGGCCGCGATCCGGCTGGTGGGGGAGAGCATCACCGGCACCCCGGGCGGGGTGCTCAGCCAGCGGGAGGTCGAGCGGGCACTGGCCTCCGCCGAGCCGCCCGCCGCGTCGCCGGGCGGGGCGTCGCCCGCGCCGCCCACCGGTGCCGCGTCGCCGAGCGGGCCGGCCGCGGGTCGGCGGATGTTCACCACCGCCGGCGGCACCGCGACGGCCGAGTGCGTGCCCGGCGGGGTGTGGCTGGTGTCCTGGGCGCCGGCCCAGGGCTACCGGGTCGGCGAGGTCGACCGTGGGCCGGACGACGACGTCGAGGTGACCTTCGAGGGCCCGGCCGGCGAGTACGAGCTGAAGGTGCGCTGCGTGGGGCGGGAACCGGTGGCCGCTCCCGACGACTGACCCGGCACCGGCGCTGACCTGCGGCGGAACCGGTCGAGTGTCCATGATCGGACAGCGGCCGGCCTGGTTGCCGGATCGGTCGCGACATACGTTCGGTGACAAAGGGTGTGATCGGCGATGATTCTCCCTTGCCGCAACAACTGCCTCATGGCCGCCTGACCGGGCGGCCCGGGAGGGCACGATGTCCAGCCCCAGGTCCCGGCGCGGGCCGGCACAGCCCGATCCGGGGGACGACGACACCGCCCGTGCCGACGCGGAGGTCACCACCTGCGCCACCGTCGGCCTGCCCGCGACCGCGCGGGTGCTCTTCGCGGTGGTGACCGCCGACGGCGACCTGATCCGCGGGCTCGGCGCGGCGCAGGCCACCCGCCTCGCGCGGGGCAAATACCAGGTCATCTTCGACCAGGACGTGACCGCCGCCGGGTACGTGGGAACGATCGGACTGCCCGGCAGCGCCGGTGTCGCGCCCTCGGGCCAGGTGGCCGTGGCCGGCCGCACCGGAATCCCGAACGGCGTCTTCGTCTCCACCTTCGCCGGCGACGGCAGCGTCGCGGACCGGCCGTTCCACCTGACGGTGCTCTCCTGACCGGTCGGCGATCCTCCGGTCGCGCAGACGAGCGCACGGCGCCGCTCGACCCGGGTCGAAACGTCGCCGCGCTCTGGCCGTCTCCCGCCACCGCAGCCGTACGGCGGTACGTCAGCGGGGACCTGGCTCGACCGGCCCGCTGCACCGGTCAAGGGTCTCGATCCCCGTCCTCGGGGGAACCAAACCTCGATTCAGTGGCAAATTCCACCATCTGCCAGTCCCGGCGTGACGCGGGGCCGGACCGGGTATGAGCGCGGCATGGAGCATTTCACGATCGCGACCGTCGCCGAGAAGAGCCCGGACTTCCGGCGGGTGCTGTGGACCGGTGCGCACACCCAGCTGGTGATCATGACGATTCCGCCGGGCGGTGAGATCGGCGAGGAGGTGCACGAGGACATCGACCAGATCCTGACCTTCGTCAGCGGCACCGGCGAGGCCCGGGTCGCGGGCGAGAAGCGCGAGGTCGTCCAGGGCGACCTGGTGGTGGTGCCGGCGGGCACGAAACACAACTTCGTCAACACCGGGCCGAACCCGCTGGTCCTGTACACCGTCTACGGCCCGCCGGAGCACGCCGACCAGGCGGTGCACCGCACCAAGGAGGAGGCCGACGCGGCGGAGGCCGCCGGCGAGGACGAGCCGCCCACCTCCTGAACGGGTCGGGCAGCGGTACGGCCACCCGGGTCGGGACGCCGCGGCGCGGTGCGGCTCGCCAGGTGGGTGTCCGGAAGGCCTGATGACTCTGAGGGGCGCGGCAGCCCACCAGGTACCCCGTGGACCCGGCGGGGGCCGCGCCAGCTCGTGCGGGTCGCCACGGCCCTCGTCTGAGGCGGGTGGATCCGGGTACCCGCAGCGGGTGACCCAGCCGGCGATCTCCGACTACGGTTTCCTCTCCGACTGCCGCTCCGGCGCGCTGGTCGGCCGGGACGGCTCGATCGACTGGTGGTGCCCGGACCGGTTCGACTCCCCGTCGGTCTTCGGCCGGCTCCTCGGTCCCCGCGCCGGGCACTGGCTCCTGGCGCCGGTCGCCGCCGGCCGGCCCGGGCACCGGGTGGAGCGCTCCTACCGGCCGGACACGCTGGTGCTGCGCACCGTGCACCACACGCCCGAGGGCAGCGTCGCGGTGACCGACGCGCTCGCCGCCGAGCTCGGCGCCCGCGGGCACCAGTTGGGCATGAACTCCCCGGCGGTGCTGGTGCGGGTGGTCGAGGGGCTCAGTGGCCGGGTGCGGATGCAGCTCGACTGCTGCCCCCGGCCGGACTACGGGCTGCTGACCCCGTACCTGCACGACCAGCCGGACGGCGGGGTGCTGGCCGCGTGCGGCTCGGTGACCCTGACGCTGCGCTGCCCGGACCTGCCGCTGCACGCCGGCCAGGACCGGGTCCGGCAGGAGTTCGAGGTCTCCGGCGGTGACGTGGTCGGCTTCGACCTGGCGTACGGGCACGCCTACGGGAGCCCGCCGGCGCGCCTGGACCCGGCCGTCGCGCTCGCCGAGACGGTGCAGGCGTGGGAGGCCTACCGGGAGGCGCACAACTATCCCGGCCGCTACACGGAGCTGGTCCGGCACAGCGCGACCGTGCTGACCGGGCTGACGTACGCCCGCAGCGGGTCGGTGGCCGCGGCGCTCACCACCTCGCTGCCCGAAGAGCTCGGCGGCGACCGCAACTACGACTACCGCTGCTCCTGGCTGCGCGACTTCGCGATGACCCTGCGCGCCTTCTGGGTGGCCGCCTGCCCGCACGAGGCGTCCCGCCTCTTCGCCTGGGTGGCCCGCTCGATCGGCCAGGTCGGGGACACGCCGGTGCCGGTGATGTTCGGCCTGGAGGGGGAGCGGGACCTCTCCGAGCACGAACTCGTGCACCTGCCCGGCTACGCCGGCAGCTCGCCGGTGCGGGTCGGCAACGACGCCTGGCGGCAACGCCAGCTGGACGTCCCGGGTGAGGTGATCTCGGCGGTCTGGCAGCTGCGCGACTACCTCGGCACCAGCTTCGAGAAGGAACTGCGCGAGATGGTGCTCGGGCTGACCGAGCAGGTGGCCGCCACCTGGCACCTGCCCGACCGGGGGATCTGGGAGATCCGGGACGTCGAGCGGCACTACCTGTCGTCGAAGGTGCTCTGCTGGGCGGCCATGGACAAGGCGGTGGCGCTGGCGCCCCGGCTCGGCGACCGTGCCGACCCCCGGCGCTGGGCCGCGATCCGGGACGAGATCCGGGACACCGTGCTGCGCGAGGGCTGGAACGACCGGATCGGCGCGTACACCGGAGCCTTCGGCTCGACCGAGCTGGACGCCTCGGCGCTCTTCCTGCCGGTGGTGCACTTCCTGCCGGCGACCGACCCGCGGATGCGCGCCACCATCGAGGCGGTCGAGCGGGAACTGGGCACCCCCGACGGGCTGGTGCGGCGCTGGAACACCGATCCGGCCGGCTTCCTGCTCTGCTCGTTCTGGCTGGTGGAGTGCCTGGTGCTGGCCGGTGAGCGGGAGCGCGGCCAGCGGCTGTTCGAGCGGGTGATCGAGCACACCAACGACCTGGGCCTGCTCAGCGAGCAGATCGACCTGAGCAGCGGCGCGCAGTTGGGCAACACGCCGCAGGCGCTTTCGCACATCGGTCTGATCAACGCGGCCTGGCGGCTCACCGACCCGTCCAGCTAGTGACGTCGGCGCCGTCAGGCCAGCACCGGCACCCCGGCCACGTCCACCGTCTCCGGGTACTTCAGGCCGGCGCCGGTGTTGAGCACCACCACCCGTTCGCCGGCCCGGATCCACCCGCCCGCCCGCAACTGCCGGGCGGCGGTGAGGCAGGCCGCCCCCTCCGGGCAGAGCAGCAGCCCCTCGCGGGCGGCGAAGTCCCGCAGGTCGCCCAGGATCTCGGCGTCCTCGACCGCCACCGCGGTGCCGCCGCTGGCCCGCAGCGCGGCCAGGATCAGTTCGTCGCCGAGCGGGGCCGGCACGGTGATGCCGAACGCCACGGTCCGGGCGTCCGCCCAGGGCCGCGCCCGGTCCTCCCCGGCGGCGAAGGCCCGCACGACCGGCGCGCACCCGGTCGACTGCACCGCCACCAGTCGGGGCAGCCGGTCGCCGATCCAGCCCAGCTCGTGCAGCTCGTGCAGCGCCTTGTGGATGCCGATCAGCCCCACCCCGCCGCCGGTCGGGTAGATGATCACGTCGGGCACCTGCCAGCCGAGCTGCTCGACGATCTCGTACCCCATGGTCTTCTTGCCCTCCAGCCGGTACGGCTCGCGCAGCGTGCCGGCGTCGAAGAACCGCGCCCGCCGACCCGGCCACCAGCTCGGCCACCAGCCGGCCGGCGTCGCTGATCAGCCCGTCGACCAGGCGCAGGTCGGCGCCGGCGGCCACGCACTCCCGCCGGCAGATGCCCGGCGCGTCCACCGGCATGACGATCGTCGCGCCCATCCCGGCCCGGGCCGCGTAGGTCGCCCAGGCGGCGCCCGCGTTGCCGTTGGTCGGCATGGCGATCCGTTGCACGCCCAGCTCCCGCGCCCGGCTCACGCCCACCGCCGCGCCGCGCGCCTTGAACGACCCGGTCGGGGTCAACCCCTCGTCCTTGACCAGCAGCTCCGGGATGCCGATCTCCGCCCCGTACGCCGGGGCGTGCAGCAGCGGCGTCCACCCCTCGCCCAGCGTGGTCACGTGCCGCGGATCGGCCACCGGCAACAGTTCGCGGTAGCGCCACAGGTCGGCCGGGCGCAGCCCGAACCGCTCCGGCGTGACCACCTCGGCCACCGCGGCCAGGTCGTAGCGGGCCAGCAGCGGGGAACCGCAGTCGCAGAGGTTGCGCGGCTTGCCGGCGTCGTGTTCCCGGCCGCAGCGCGGGCACTCCAGATGGGTCAGGTACACATCGCTCCTCGCCGTCTCAGCCCGTGTCGATGCTCAGCCAGCGCCGGCTGCGTCGGCCCGGTTCGTAGACCGAGTCGAGTCGCTTGGCCACGACCCCGGGCAGCCCCTGCTCGCGCCCGGTGCGCAGGGCCTCGGCGCCGGTGCCGGGAAACCAGGGCGGAGTCTGCCAGTGCGCTCCGGTCAGCGCCAGGCCGTCGAGCAGCTCCCGGCGCTGCGCGTACGGCAGGTCGACGCTGGTCACCCCCTCCAGCCAGAGCAGATCGAAGATCAGGTACTGGGCGTCCGCGGTGGCCCGCCCGCCGCGTGCCGGCCGTACCCGGCCGGCGGTGTCGATCCGCACCAGCACGCCGTCCAGCACCGCCTCGGTGGGCGCCAGCTCCTCGGCCAGCTCCCGCAGCCAGGGGTACGAACCGGTGACTTCCTCGTCGGTCTCGGAGAGCAGCCGCAGCCGGCCGCCGGAGACGTACGCGACCGCGCGCACCCCGTCCCAGCGCAGCTCGTACCCCCACTGCGCCTCGTCCCGGGGCAGCTTCCCGCCGGGGGTGGGGTGCATCGGGCGGACCAGCTCCGGCATGCTCGTCCAGCCCTCCGGGGGCGGGTCGGTCCGCCGGACCATCCAGTCCTTGCCGTCCTTGCCGCCGGTGGCGAAGAGGACGTACCGGCCGCTGGTCCGCTCGCCGTCGAGCACGACGATCACCTCGTCGTCGCGCCACTTCTCCAGCCGGTACGTGCCCCGGTCGTGGATGGTCATCCGGCCGCCGCCGTACTCGCCGGCCGGGATCTCGCCGTGGAAGGTCAGGTATTCCATCGGGTGGTCCTCGGTGTGCACGGCGAGGTGGTTGCGGCCGGGGTCCCGGGGCAGGCCACGCGGCACCGCCCAGGAGGCGAGCACCCCCTCGTGCTCCAGCCGCAGGTCCCAGTGCAGGCTGCGGGCGTGGTGCTGCTGGATGACGAAGCGGGCGGTGCCGTCGGCCGGCTTCTTCCGGCGGGGGGCGCGCCGCGGCACCGGCTCCGGGGTGCGCGCCGCGTCCCGCTTGCGCCGGTACTCCTCCAGCCGGTCGGCCACATCCGCATTCTCCGGCAATCCGGCCCGGTTCGCCGGCCGGCGGTGCCGGCTGACCGCCGACCGCCCGGATGCCCGAATCCCGGGCATGTCGCGGACGATCACGGGTAGAACCGTCGGCATGGACCTCGACCAGCCCACCATCCCGCTCCCGGGCGAGGTGCGGATGCCCCTGCTCGGCTTCGGCACCTGGCAGGCCACCGGCAGGGCCGCGTACGACGCGGTGCTGGCCGCGCTGGACGCCGGCTACCGGCACGTCGACACCGCCACCATGTACCGCAACGAGGAGGAGGTCGGCCGGGCGGTGCAGGAGAGCGGGCTGCGCCGCGAGGACGTCTTCCTCACCACTAAGCTGCTGCCCGACGACGTGGGCCGCGAGCGGGCGGCCATCGAGGCGAGCCTGCGCGCCCTCGGCGTCGACCACGTCGACCTGTGGCTGGTGCACTGGCCGCCGTCGAACCCGGCCGACAGCATCCCGGTCTGGCGCGAGATGCTCGCCGCCCGCGACGAGGGGCTGGCCCGCGCGGTCGGGGTGAGCAACTACAGCACCGCGCAGATCGACGAGCTGATCCAGGCGACCGAGGAGAGCCCGGCGGTCAACCAGATCCCCTGGAGCCCCTTCCTGTACGACCGGCAGCGGCACATCGAGCACCGGGACCGGGGCGTGGTGCTGGAGGGCTACAGCCCGTTCAAGCGCAGCGACCTGTCCGATCCGGTGCTCAGCCGGATCGCGGCCGCGCACGACGTCTCCCCGGCCCAGGTGGTGCTCCGCTGGCACATCGACCACGAGATCGTGGTGATCCCGAAGTCGGTGACGCCGGACCGGATCCGGGCCAACGCGGACGTCTTCCGGTTCGCGCTCACCGCCGAGGAGATGCGCGACATCGACGCGCTCGGCACCGCCTGAGCGGCCGTCCGCCGCCCGGGTTTTTGCCAATTTCCTTCAGCCGAGCCTTCGGCAGTGAAGGGTATCGACATAGACGCTCGTGACGATATACCGTGCGCGTCACGACGATCGTCGATCCGTCGGACCCCTCCGCCCCCGCTGAAGGAGCGCCATGGCCACGTCCCGAACCATCCGTCTGCGGCGCCGAGGTCTGCTCGGCATCCCCGCCCTGGCGGCCGCCGCGCTGACCGCCGCTGCCGTGCGGCCCGCCCCGGCGGGCGCCGCCCCGCTCGCCGCGCCGAAGCCCGAGTGCCTCGCCGACCTGCTCGGGGAGTCCTGATGGCCACCATTCCCTGGCTGGTGGACGTGCTGCGCTCGGCCGGCGTCCAGGTCGTCGTCGAGGGTGACTGGCTCAACCGGATGCGCCCCGGCTCGTTCGACCCGATCGGGGTGCTGTGGCACCACACCGCGGCCACCTCCAGCGCCACCAACCCGCACCCGGCGCTGAACATCTGCATCAACGGCCGGTCCGACCTGCCGGGCCCGCTCTGCCAGGCCCTGGTCGACTACCACGGCGTCTTCCACGTCATCTCCGCCGGTCGCTGCAACCACGCGGGCACCGCCAGGGCCAGCGGGCCCATCCCGGCCGGTGACGGCAACACCATGCTGATCGGTTGGGAGATCGACTACAACGGCGTCAACCAGGAGATGACCGCGGCGCAGTACAACGCCTCCATCGCGGCCACCGCGGCCGTGCTGAAGCGGCTGGGCCGGGACGCCAGCTACGCCCGGGGCCACCGGGAGACCAGCACCACCGGCAAGATCGACCCGTCCTTCATCGACCTGAACGTGATGCGGGCCGACGTCGCCGCCAAGATGGCCGGCGGCACGGCGTGGTCCTCGGTGGTGGACAACACCACCGCCGGCCGGTTCACCGCCAGTGCCAACTGGGGGGTGTCGTCGTACTCGGGGCAGCGCTACGGCACCGACTACCGCTTCGCCGACCCGGTCCTGGCCAGCGACGCCGCCTGGTACAAGTTCAACGTGCCGGAGGCCGGCAACTACCGGGTCGACGCCTGGTGGCCGGCGAACGCCGGCTACAACGCCTCGACCCCGTACATCATCGCCACGTCGAGCGGGAACCAGACGGTCCACGTCGACCAGCGGGTGACCGGCGGGCAGTGGCGGATCCTCGGCACCTTCGCGCTGCCGGCCGGGGACGCCAACCGGGTCGCGGTGAGCCGGTGGAGCTCGGCCAGCGGGCTGATCATCGCCGACGCCGTCCGGCTCACCCGGGTCTGACGGGTGCGGGCGGCGGCTCCGCGAACGCGAGGCCGCCGCCCGCCGATCGGTCAGCTGCGGGAGCAGGCGACGCCGTTGAGGGAGAAACTGGTGGGCGAGGAGTACGCCCCGCTCAGCGTGCCCTGGTAGCCGAAGCTCGCCGTGCCGCCCGGTGCGATCGAGCCGTTCCAGCTCAGGTTCCGCGCGGTCACCGTCGACCCGCTCTGGCTCACCGTGGCGTTCCAGGCGCTGGTCACCTGCTGCCCGGCGGGCAGGGAGTAGGTCAGCGTCCAACCGTTGACCGCGCTCGACCCGGTGTTGGTGATCTGCACGTCGGCGGTGAAGCCGTTGTTCCACGCGTTGGGCGTGTACTTCACCGCGCAACCCGAGCCGCCCGGCGGCGGAGTGGTCGGCGGGGGCGTGGTCGGCGGCGGGGTGGTCGGGTTGCCGCCGCCGTTGACCGCCGCCGAGAACGAGGTCACCGCCAGCCCGACGCCACCCTGCCAGGGCTCGAAGCCGGCCTGGATGCTGGTCAGGTACCAGGAGTTGGTGATCGCGCCGCGGTTGCGCACGTCGTTGATGAAGTCGAGCACGCTGAAGCTCAGGCTGCTGATCGCCGACGGCGCCACGTACGAGACGACGTTGTTGGAGCCGTTGCTGCCCCGCCAGACCTCCCAGGTGCGCCCGGCCAGCGTGGCGGTGCCGACCGGCGAGCCGATGGGCTGGATGGAGCCCTGCCGGTTGAGCCAGATCATGATCTCCATCTGGTTCACCCCGTCCCGCTTCGGCGTCGGGTCCAGCCAGATGTCGTACGAGGCGTTGTAGGTCGCGCCGCTGACGTACCGGTAGGTGATGCTGCTGGTGGCGCTGCTGATCTGGCTCACCTGGATCGGCAGGTTGGTGCCGGGGGAGCAGTTCGTGTAGTGGCAGCCCAGGTAGACCGACGGGTACGCGGTCGGGGCGCCGTTGGTGGGGTTGCTGCCGTTCTGGGTGGTGATCTCGAAGCCGGTGTCGGTGACGTTGATGCACTGCTGGGCGGTGGTGCCCCAGCGGTTGTTCTGCACCACGTACCGGCCCTGGATGGTGGTCGAGCCGTACTGCTCGCAGATCTGGGTGTCGGCGGAGGCGGTGCCGCCGAGGGCCACGGCGACGATCGAGCCGGCGGCGAGCAGGCCGGCCGCCGCGAGGGCCCGGAGTGGACGTTTCATGATGCTCCTTGGCATACGGCGCATGGACGCCGGACATGTCGGACGAGGACCGGACGGGAGCGCTCCCACGCTTCGTCGACACATTTACACTTCTGAAACTCTGGCGCAATGGCCCTGCGGTATTGGTGGCGAAAGTGAGGTTTGTCACGCTGGCGACACGCGGTCGGCAGGTGTCGTCCAGCCGACCGTCGCCACCGGCCGAGGAGTGTCACGCGTGGACCGATTGACTCTGGTGTGAGTCGGTAGCGCCGAGTAGTGTCTTGCCTCCAACGCGTGCCGAACCCCTCCGGAGGCGTACACCACCATGGGTGGCTCTCCCCTGCGCATCCTCGTCGTCGGCGCGGGCATCGCCGGTCTGGCCGTGGCCCGGGCGCTGCGGATGGCGGGCTTCCGGCCCGACGTCACCGAGAAGCTTCCCCCGGGCGAACTCACCGACACCGGTCTCTACCTACCGGGCAACGCCGCCCGGGCGCTACGCCGGCTGGACCTCGACGGACCGGTCCGCCCGCTCGGCCAGGTCATCCACCGGCAGCGGTTCCTCGACGCGGCCGGGGCCCCGCTCTGCGAGGTCGACCTCGACGCCCTCTGGGCCGGCGTCGGCGAGTGCCGCGCCCTGCCCCGGGGCGAACTGCACCGGGTGCTGCTCACCGGGGCCGGCGGCGCCGTCCGGCACGGCGCCGAGGTCCGCACCATCGACCTGCTCCCCGCCGGCGTCGGCGTCACCTTCGTCGACGGCACCACCGCCGAGTACGACCTGGTGATCGGCGCCGACGGGCCGCGCTCCTCGATCCGTACCCTCGCCGCCCTCGGCGGCCCGCCCCGCCCCACCGGCCAGGTCGTCTACCGGGGAGTGGTCCGCGACGGCCCGCCGGTTGCCGAGTGGACCGCGCTGCTCGGGCAGCGGGCCGGCTTCCTGGTGGTGCCGATCGGCGCCGGCCGGCTGCACTGCTACGCCGACGAGACCGGCGTCGAGCCGCCGGCCGACCCGCTGGCCCGGCTGCACGAGCTCTTCGGCTCGTACGGCGGCCCGGTGCCGGCCGTGCTGGAGTCGCTGGAGCACGTGCACGTCGGGATCACCGACGAGGTCGAACTGGGGCGCTGGTCCCGGGGTCGGGTGCTGCTGGTCGGCGACGCCGCGCACGCCACCGCGCCGACGCTGTCCCAGGGCGCCGCGATGGCCCTGGAGGACGCCGTGGTGCTCGCCGAGTCGCTGCGCATGGCCGGCAGCGTGGAGGCGGCGCTGACCGCGTACGAGAGTCGCCGCCGCCCGCGTACCCGATGGGTGCGGGACCGGACCCGGGACCGCAACCGGACCCGGGACGTCCCGCCGGCGCTGCGCGACCCGCTGCTGCGCGGCCGTGGCGGCCGGATCTTCGGCGAGCACTACCGGCTGCTGCTCGGCCCGCTCTAGCGGCGCGACCGGGGCCGACCGGTCCCCGTCGCCGGGCCGGGGGGCGGAGGGTACCCGGCCACCCCACGCGGCGCTGCCACCTGCCGGGGACTATCCTCCTTGCGGATGACGGCCCGCAGACAACAGCGCGTGCCGAGCGGGACAACCGAGAACCGGAGGCCACTCGTGACCACCGTCGCACCCAAGCCGGTCGTGACCCGGCCCTGGCCGGTCCGAACGCCGGTCAAGGGGTCGGCCATCGCGCGGCTGCTGCGTACCACGGACGCGAAGCAGATCGGGATCATGTACATGGTCACCGCGTTCGCGTTCTTCATGATCGGCGGCCTGATGGCCCTGGTCATGCGGGCCGAGCTGGCCCGGCCCGGGCTGCAGTTCCTGTCGCCCGAGCAGTACAACCAGCTGTTCACCATGCACGGCACGATCATGCTGCTGTTCTTCGCGACGCCGATCGTGTTCGCCTTCGCCAACTACATCGTGCCGATCCAGATCGGCGCGCCGGACGTCTCGTTCCCGCGGCTCAACAGCTTCGCGTACTGGCTGTACCTCTTCGGCGGCACCATGGCCACCGCCGGCTTCATCACCCCGGGCGGCGCGGCCGACTTCGGCTGGTTCGCCTACGCCCCGCTGAGCAGCGTGGAGCACTCCCCGGGTGTCGGCGCCAACATGTGGATCATGGGTCTGGCCATCTCCGGTCTGGGCACCATCCTCGGCGCGGTCAACATGATCACCACGGTGCTCACCCTGCGCGCCCCGGGCATGACGATGTTCCGGATGCCCATCTTCACCTGGAACATCCTGGTCACCAGCCTCCTGGTGATCCTGGTCTTCCCGCTGCTGGCCGCCGCGCTCTTCGCGCTCGCCGCGGACCGCCTCATGGGCGCCCACGTCTACGACCCGGCGACCGGCGGGCCGATGCTCTGGCAGCACCTGTTCTGGTTCTTCGGCCACCCCGAGGTGTACATCGTCGCGCTGCCGTTCTTCGGCATCATCAGCGAGATCATCCCGGTCTTCTCCCGCAAGCCGATCTTCGGCTACAAGGGCCTGGTCGCCGCGACCCTCGCCATCGCCGCCCTGTCGATGAGCGTCTGGGCGCACCACATGTTCGCCACCGGCCAGGTGCTGCTGCCGTTCTTCAGCTTCCTGAGCTTCCTGATCGCCGTGCCCACCGGTATGAAGTTCTTCAACTGGATCGGCACCATGTGGCGCGGCCAGATCAGCTTCGAGTCGCCGATGCTCTGGTCGATCGGCTTCCTGGTGACGTTCCTCTTCGGCGGCCTCACCGGCGTGCTGCTGGCCAGCCCGCCGCTGGACTTCCACGTCTCCGACTCGTACTTCGTGGTGGCGCACTTCCACTACGTGCTCTTCGGCACGATCGTGTTCGCGGTCTTCGCCGGCATCTACTTCTGGTTCCCGAAGATGTTCGGCCGGATGCTCGACGAGCGCCTCGGCAAGGTGCACTTCTGGCTGACCATGATCGGCTTCCACACCACGTTCCTGGTGCAGCACTGGCTGGGCAGCGAGGGCATGCCGCGGCGGTACGCCGACTACCTGCCCGGCGACGGCTTCACCACGCTGAACATGATCTCCACCGTCGGTGCCTTCATCACCGGTATCTCGACGCTGCCGTTCATCTACAACTGCTGGAAGTCGTACAAGGCCGGTCCGGTCGTCGAGGTCGACGACCCCTGGGGCCACGGCAACTCCCTGGAGTGGGCGACCAGCTCGCCGCCGCCGCTGCGCAACTTCGACCGGATGCCGCGGATCCGCTCCGAGCGGCCGGCGTTCGACCTGAAGTTCCCCGAGCTGGCTGCCGGTGGCCAGAGCCTGGCCGGCCCGCCCGAGGGTGGCGCCAAGCCGCTGACCAGCGAGTCCGACGGCGGAGCCCGCTACACCGAGGACACCGCCAGCAACATCGACCGCAACTGACGCTCAGCTCCACCACGACGGGCGCCGCCCCCCACCCGGGGGACGGCGCCCGTCGCCGTCGCGGGACGCCCTCGGCGGGGCCTACGGCATCCGCGCCGTCGAAACGGCGCCGGGCCTGCCACCCCACTGCTCGACGTGCCCTATGCCGGCCGGCCGCGCGCCGTGCCGTATGTCGGCGACCACGCGACGTGTCGTATGTGGGCCGGCCACGCGATGTGCCGCGATGGGTGCGCGTGACCAGCCGCCTGACACGGAGAGCGATCTCGCCGGGGACGGTCGCGCCGATGAGCGTGATACCTCAGAGTCATCGATATGACTCTGAGGTATCGCCCTAGTGAGCACCTCGTCTCCTGCGGCGGCCGGACCGCGTGACCCCTCGGGTGCCAAGGGCGCATGGTGGCGGCCGTCGTCCGCTCGTTCGGCCGGCACCGTGCCGGTCGCCTGCCACCGGTAACGCCGGCCAACAGGTCGTGTCGGTCATTCATGGCCATCTGCCTGCGAGGAATGCCCGTCAACCGGCTGGCGCCCGCCGCATGCGGGGCGATGCGGCGCCGACGCCGGAGAGAACGGGCGCCACTTGCCCGGCCGCGGGCCGCTCCGGAAACCGGGGCGCCGCTGCCCTGCCGCGTGCCACTCCGGAACCGGGGTGCCGCATACCCCGGTCCGGGTCGGACGGCGCGGTCCGGGGCGTGCGGCTTCGGAAGCGGGGGTGCCCCATGCCCCGGTCCGGGTCGGACGGCGCGGTCCGGGCGTGCCGCTCTGGAAGCCGGGGCGCCGCATGCCCCGGTCCGGTCGGACGGCGCGGTCCGGTCAGGCGCTGGCGGTGGCCAGTTCGGCGTCGGGCGTGTCGGGCGCGTCGGGCACGGGCGGCGCCGGCGGGGTCGCGGCGCGGCGGCGGCGCAGCTCGATCGGGAGCACGACCAGCGCCACCAGCGCGCCGATCGCGCCGGTCACCGCGAAGCCCCAGAGCGGCGCCGAGGCGTCGATCACCGCGCCGGCCAGCGGGGCGCCCACCGCGATGCCGACGGTGACCGCCGAGCCGTGCAGGCCCATCGCCTCACCCCGGACCGATGTCGGGGCGAGCCGGCTCACCGCGTCGGAGGTGGCGGCGATGGTGGGCGCGCAGAGCATGCCGGCCGGGATCAACGCCAGGCCGAGCAGCCACCAGTGCGAGCCACCCAGGCCCACCGGGATGGTGAAGAGGCTGAGAGCGGCCATCAGCGCCAGCGGGGAGAAGGAGCGGCGCACCGCTCCGTACGCGAAGCCGCCGATCAGCGAGGCGACCGCCCAGATGGCCAGCACGGCGCCGGTCCAGCCGACCTCGCCGCTGTCCCGCAGCACCGCGACCACCGCCACGTCGGTGCCGCCGAGCACCAGGGTGCCGGCGGTGCTGACCGCCAGCACGGCGAGCAGCCGCGGGGTGATCCAGGCCCGGCGGGGCAGCTTCGGCTGCGGGCCGGCCGGCTCGTCGGCGCCCCGGACGGGCGGGTTGAGCAGCCAGAACGCCACGCCGGAGGCGACGATCCCGGCGCCGACCAGGTAGAGGGTGGTGCGGGCGGAGATGGCGGTGACCGCCGCCACGGCGAGCGCCGGGCCCACCATGAACGACAGCTCCACCGACATGGAGTCCAGCGCGTACGCCGGGCGTCGCCGCTCGGCCGGCACCAGCGCGGCGATGGACTGCCGGACCACCGAGAAGATCGGCAGGGCCAGCATCCCGGCCACGAACGCCGCCGGCAGCAGCAGCGGGTAGGACAGCATCGGCGCGGTCGACCAGAAGATCGCCTCCACGATGCCGGTCAGCACCAGCACCGGCCGCAGGCCCCGGCGGTCCACCAGCCGGCCGAGCAGCGGGCCGCCGATCGCCGCGCCCACGGTGATCGCCGTGCCGACCAGGCCGGCCGCACCGTAGCCCCGACCGAGGTCGAGCACGACGAAGAAGGTCAGCGTGACGCCGGTCGCGGTGAGTGGGACGCGCGCGAGCACCGACACCAGCAGCAGCGACCGGAGACCGGGCAGGGCGAGCGCCGCCCGGTAAGGCTTCAAGTTCATGTCGGTGCGTACCTCCGCCCGACATCCTCGACCGGGGGTACGACACCCGCCAACCATTTACCGCCTCATGCGGCCCTGATCACAGGCTTCCCGCGCAGGGTGACCCCGGCGCCGTCCAGCGACCGCAGCGCCACGTCGGTGGTGTCCGGGGCGACCCCGGCGGTCAGGTCCAGCAGCACCGTGGTGGCGAAGCCCTCCTCGGCGGCGTCCAGGGCGGTGGCCCGGACGCAGTGGTCGGTGGCGATCCCGACCAGTTCCACCGAGTCGACGCCGTGCCGGCGGAGCCAGTCGGCCAGGCACTCGCCGGAGTCGGTGTGCCCCTCGAAGCCCGAGTACGCGGCCGCGTGCTCGCCCTTGTGGAAGATCGCCTCGACCCGGTCGGTCGCCAGGTCGGGGTGGAACTCCGAGCCCGGGGTGCCCACCACGCAGTGCCGCGGCCACGTGTCCACGAAGTTCGGCGGATCGCCGAAGTGCGCGCCCGGGTCGATGTGGTAGTCCTTCGTCGCCACCACGTGGTCCCAGCGGTCCGGCTCGGTGGCGAGCAGCCGGCTGATGCCGGCCGCCACGCCGGCGCCGCCGCCGACCGCCAGCGACCCGCCCTCGCAGAAGTCGTTCTGCACGTCCACGATGATCAGCGCGTTGCCCACCAGGGTGCTCCTTTCCTCGTCCGGTCCGCTGGCGCGACCGGTTCAGTCCGCGGGTACGACGGTGACCGGCACGGCCGGGTCTCCGGCGGAGAGCTTCAGCCCCTCCCAGGGGATGGAGATCAGGCACTGCCGCAGGTGCTCCCGGGACTCGTCCAGCGTCGGCAGGCTGACCGGCTCGCCCCCGGTGAGGAACGGCCGCTGCAGCAGCCGGTCGTTCGGCTGCCGCTCCGGCTCGCCCTGCGGGACGATGACCTCCTCGGTGGCGGTGCCGGTCGGCTTGTGCCGCCGGACGGCCACCTTCCGGCCGCCGATGGTGGCCTTGCGCTCGGAGCGCTTCACCACCGCGCGCCCCTCGACCTCGACCAGTTTGTAGACCAGGCCGGCGGTCGGCGCGCCGGAGCCGGTCACCACCGAGGTGCCCGCGCCGTACATGTCGACCGGCTCGGCGGCGAGCGCGGCGATCGAGTACTCGTCCAGGTCGCCGGAGACGATGATCTTCGTCTCGGTGGCACCGAGCGAGTCGAGCAGCTCCCGGGACTGCTGGGCGATCACCGCCAGGTCGCCGGAGTCGATCCGGACGGCCCGCAGCTCCGGCCCGGCCACCGAGATCGCGTTGCGGATGCCCTGGGTGATGTCGTACGTGTCGACCAGCAGGGTGGTGTCCTTGCCCAGCGTGGCGACCTGCGAGGCGAACGCCGCCCGCTCGTCGTCGTGCAGCAGGGTGAACGCGTGCGCCGCGGTGCCCGCGGTCGGGATGCCGTACCGCTGCCCGGCGGCCAGGTTGGAGGTGAACCGGAAGCCGGCCAGGTACGCGGCCCGGGCGGCGGCCACCGCCGCCTCCTCGTGCGCCCGCCGGGAGCCCATCTCGATCAGCGTGCGCCCGCGGGCCGCGGTCACCATCCGCGCGGCCGCGGCCGCCACCGCGCAGTCGTGGTTGAGCACGGAGAGCACCAGCGTCTCCAGCACCACGCACTCGGCGAAGCCGCCGGAGACGGTGAGGATCGGCGAGCCGGGGAAGAAGAGCTCGCCCTCGGCGTACCCGTGGACGTCGCCGGTGAAGCGGTAGTCCCGCAGCCAGGCGGCGGCCTGCTCGTCGACCACCCCGGCGCGGCGCAGGAAGTCGATCTCGTCGGCGTCGAAGCGGAAATCGCGGATCAGCTCGACCAGCCGGCCGGTGCCGGCGACCACGCCGTAGCGGCGGCCGGTGGGCAGCCGCCGGGTGAACACCTCGAACACGCAGCGGCGGTCGGCGGTGCCGTCGCGCAGGGCGGCGCTGATCATCGTCAGCTCGTAGTGGTCGGTCAGCAGCGCGGGGCGGAGGGTGCTCACCGGCCCAGCCTAGAGTTCACTCCGGCTCGCCGCCCTCGTGGCCCGGGATCGCCCGCAGCGCCGCGCGCAGCTCGGCCCGGCCGGTCACGCCGAGCTTGCTGTAGATGCGCTGGAGGTGGTTCTCCACGGTGCGCACCGAGAGGTAGAGCCGCTCGGCGATGGCCCGACTGCTCGCCCCGTCCGCGGCGAGCCGGGCCACCTGCCACTCCCGCTCGGTCAACGACGGCATCCCGGCCTGCAACGCCGGGGTGCGGATCAGGTCGCAGCGGCCGAGCAGGGCGGCCAGGCGTTCCCGGGCCACCGCCGCGGCCGGGGACCGCTGCTCGCGCAGCCGGTGCAGGGCGGCGGCGGTCGCCTCGGCGGCGTAGACCGCGAGTTCCAGCGCGGCGAAGCCGTCGGCGACCGCCAGCAGCTCGTCGGCGGAGCCGCCCCCGGCGGCCCGGGCGTGCCGGGCCAGCAGCGGCGGCAGCACCCCGTCCACCCGCTCGGAGAGTTCGGCCAGCCGCTGTGCGACGGTGCGCCGGCTGCCGTCGGAGCAGGTCGGGCCGACCTGGGCGCCGGCCTGGTCGAGCCGGACCAGGTCGTGCAGCACGTGCACCTCGTGACCGGCGAACCCGTCGGTGCGCAGCCGCTCGGCCAGCTCGGTCAGCTGCTTGACCGCCCCGGGCACGTCGCCGCCGACGGCGAGCACCGCGCCGCGTGCCTGCTCCAACCAGGGGTAGAGCACCGCCATGCTGGGCGCGTGGGTCCGGTCGGCCTCGGCCATCGCCTCGGCCGCCTGCGCCGCGTCGCCCCGCAGCGCCGCCGCCTGGGCCCGTTCGGCCTGCGCCAGGCCGGCGTAGACCCGGCTGGTCGCCAGCACCGCGCAGGCGCCGAGGCTGGTGCGCAGCGCGGTGTCGCTCTGCCCGCGCAGCCGGGCCGCGTACGCCTGGAGGATGGCCAGGTAGCCGGTGCCGAGCCGGAAGTCGCCCGCGCCGGCCAGGTCGGCGAACTCGTCGGCCACGATCGCGTCGATCCCGGCCAGGTCGCCGGCGAGCGCCAGCCGGGTGCCGCGGGCCAGCTCCAGGGCCAGTTGCAGGTACGGCATGTCGGCCCGCCACCGGGCCGCCTCGGCCTGCACCTGGTTGATCGCGGTGGCGCTGCGGCGCAGCTGCCCCTGCGCGGCCTGCAGGTAGGCGACGGTGCTGCGGGCCAGCTCCCGGGCCGCGACGCTGGCCGCCGGCCGGTCCAGGACGGTCTGCCCGAGCCGCAGCGCGATGCCGGTGTCCAGCCGGTGCAGCCGCATGATGCCCTCGAAGGCGAGCACCCGGGCCTGGTCGGCGGAGTCCTTCAGGGCGGCGCCGCGGGCGGAGATCTCCTCCACCGTGGATTCCCGGCTCAGGCCCCAGTAGCTGACCATGCCGTGCACCGTCAGCCAGCGGCTGAGCCGCCGGTCGCCCTCGATGTCGGCGGAGACCGCGTCGAGCACCTCGATCGCCTCCTCCGGCCGGTCGGCGAACATCAGGATGGTGGCCAGCAGCTCCGCGGCGTCGAACCCGCCACCCGCCTCCAGCGCCGCGCGGGCCAGCCGGGTCGCCAGCGGTACGTCGTACCGGGCGAACGCCTGCCCGGCCGCGTCGAGCAGCATCGCCGGGTCCTGCGCGGTGCCCGAGTCGAGCCGCCAGACCGCCACCCGGAGCAGGTCGTCACGGCGGCGCTTGCCGACCTGCTCCAGCAGCTCGGCCAGCCGGGCCTGCAACCGGCGGGTCCGGCTGACCGGGCACTGCCGGCGCATCACCTCGCCGTAGAGCGGGTGGGCCAGCCGGACGTTGAGCCGCCGGTCGTGCTGGACCATCGTGATCAGCCCGCGCTCCTCGGCGGTCTCCACGTCGACCGGGTCGACGGCCTGGTTGAGCAGGTGCAGGCCGAGCGGCTCGCCGAAGGCCACCAGCTCGACCACCGCCCGTACGCCGGGGGTGAGCTGGCCGATCCGGGTGTCGATCAGGTCGGTCAGGCTGGGTGCCAGCTCGAACCGGCCGGTCCACTTCCAGATCCCGTACGTGCGGGTCAGCTCGCCGCTGCCGGCGGCGGCGTGCACCAGCTCGCGCAGCAGCAGCGGGTTGCCGGCGGAGAGCCGGCCCAGCCGGTCGGCGGAGGCGGCGTCGACCGGCCCCTCCAGGATGGCGGCGAGCAGCCCGGCGGTGTCGGCCGGCGCCATCGGGCTCAGCTCGGCGTGGTCGACCAGGTCGTCCGTCCAGAGTGCCCGGATGGGCAGCGGGATCTGCTCGCCGTTGCGCAGCGTGCCGATCACGATGGCGTTCTCGGCCCGGGCGACCAGGTGCACCAGCGCGGCCGACGGCGGGTCCAGCAGGTGGGCGTCGTCGATGGCGAGCACGATCCGGCGGCCGGCGGCCTGCTGTTGCAGCACGTCCACCGCCCAGCGCAGGATGCCGGCGGGGGAGAGGCCCTGCGGCTGCTCGGCCGGCAGCACCTGGACCAGCCCGCCGAACGGCAGCGCGGCGGTGGTCGCGCTGGCCGCGATGGACCAGACCGCGTACCCGTCGCGGGGCAGCGCGGCGACCCCCTCCCGCAGCAGCCGGCTCTTGCCGATCCCCGCGTTGCCGCTGAAGAAGATCCCACGCCCCTCCGTGCCGGTCACCGCCGACAGCAGACGGTTGAGCTCATCCGTGCGGCCGACGAACCTCCACCGACTCATCCGGGCAGCATATCGACCGGATTCCGTCCGCGCGCAGATCGTCACGCTGCGAAGTTGAGTAATCTCGTGATTACTGCTGAGTATCCGAAGTGTTCCGCCGGGGGGTGCGGCCGCCCGTCTCTTCCGGCATCCGGGTGTCATAACCGGATTTTCCGCGCGACCGGTTGCCGCCGGTCGCCTGCCACGGGAGGCCGCGTGACAGTGCCGGGTCCTCTCCCCTCGGTCGACATGCCCGACGACACGGCCGGGCGAGCCGACCTGCCGCAGTGCGGGCGGTTGCCCACCCGGATCGGGGTGACCGAGCCGAGCCCACAGGAACCGCTGGCCGTGGTCGCGGCCGGGCCCGCCGGCGCCGGTCGGCCGGAGGCGCTCGCCCGGCTGCTGCGGGTGCAGCGGGGGATGCTCGCCGTGCCGGCGGGCAGCTGGCTGGTGGTGCGACACGCCAAGGTCTCGACGCGGGCCGCCTACGTGCCCGGCTACCGGCAGCCGCACGCCTACGGCGCCGACCCGCTCGCCGCGGGCCCGGCACTCGCCCGGCCGCCGCGGCGGGTGGAGCTGAGCCTGTCCGATCCGCTGCTGCGGCACTTCAACCTGGTCGACACGCCGGACACCGGGGCCCTCGGCGCGGCGGGCGGCCGGGTGCTGCTCGACGCGGTGGGCCGCGCCGGCGCGCTGCTCTTCGTGATCGCCGCCGACCAGGCGTTCACCGCCGTGGAGCTCAACCTGCTCGCCGAGGTCGCCCGGGCCGAGGTCGAGGTCTTCTTCGCGGTCACCCCGGGCACCACCGGCTGGGCCCCGGTGCCGGAGAGCGCGGCGACGACGGAGGACGCGGGGGCGTCCGTCCCGCCGGCCGGCACCGGGGCCGCCCCGCACGGTCCCGGCGCCGAGACGGTGGACCCGGTCGCGGTCACCGTCGAGGCGCACCGGGCGGCCCTGCTGTCCGCGGTGCCCGCGCTGGCCGAGGCCCGCTGGTTCCCGGTCCGCGACGACGAGGGCGCCGACCTCCGCCGGGCCCTGGTCGGCTGGGCCGCCGACGAGGGGCTGCGCCGGGCCAGCGCCGAGCCGCCGGTGCTGCCCGGCGCGCACGGCCGGGTGCCGGTGCTCGCCGAGCCGGGCGACTGGTCCGAGGGGCTCGACCGGCGGGCCCGCTCCTGCGCCCGGCGGATCCGCCAGCACCTCGCGCTGGAGCTGGCCAACACCCACCTGCGGGTGGTGCAGGAGATCGTCTTCGGGGTCGGCTGTGCCGGCCTGCCGCAGCTGCTCGACCGCGAGATGGAGGCGCTGTCGCTGCTGGCCACCGCCCAGTGCGACCAGGCCGTGCGGGGCATCGTCGAGGAGTGCGGCGCGCTGGTCTTCGGCGGGCCGCTGCCCGAGGGGGTCCGTCGACGGATCCTCGCCGCGGTGCGCTGGGGCCTGGCCGACCACCCCGCCGGCCAGGACCTGGACCGCGTGCTGCTGGTCACCAGCACGGCCGGGGTCGCCGGGCTGACCGGGGCAGCGGCCATCGACGCGCTCGCCGGCTACCCCGGCGCGGCCCGGGCCGAGGTGCTGCCGCCGGTCGCGGTGGCGCTCTCCGGCGGCTGCTGGCAGCACTGGCGCAGTCCCGGCAACGACGACCCCAACGCCGCCCGCGCCTGGGCCCAGCGGGCGCTGCGCGAGATCGAGCTGGAGCTGTCCCGGGAGATCTCCCGGCGGTTCGAGGTGGTCCGTCTCTCGCTGGGAGCGGTGCTGGCCGATGCGGTCGACCACGGCATCCTGCTCGCCTGACGGCGTCCCCGCCACCCCGGCCGGCCGCCCCGCCGGGGCCGCGGCCGCCCCCGCCCGCCGCCCGGTGGGGGCGGTCGCGGACGGCGATCCGCGCCGGGCCGGCGTTCCGGTTCCTCGGTTCGCCGAATCCGGTGGCACGATGGGGGGCATGACGGCTCCGCAGGTTGCACCGGTCGAGACGCCGGACACCGAAGAGGTGCCGGCTGCCGACCGGCCGTGGGTGACGATCGTGTGGGACGACCCGGTCAACCTGATGACGTACGTGACCTGGGTCTTCCAGAAGCTCTTCGGCTACAGCCGGGAGAAGGCCGAGCGGCTCATGCTCGACGTGCACCACAAGGGGCGGGCGGTGGTCTCCAGCGGCGCCCGCGAGCGGATGGAGCACGACGCGTCGCAGCTGCACGCGTACGGGCTCTGGGCGACGGTGGACCGCGCGTGAGCGCGAGGAGTGGGCCGGGGTTGCGAGCCCCGCGGTCGCGGACAGGGATGGCGCTGTGAGCATGTTCCGCCGCCAGGGCGGCCGCTACGTCGCCACCTTCGCCGCCGACGAGGTTCGGGTGCTGCGGAAGGTGGCCTCCGAGGTGGTCGGGCTGCTCACCGACGGCTTCGACCACTCCGACCCGGTGGTGTGCCGGCTCTTCCCCGAGGTCTACCCGGACGACCCGGGCGGCACCGCGGAGTTTCGCCGGTACACCGAGGGCGACCTCAAGACCGCCAAGATCGACCAGGCGGGCGCGATCCTCGCCGCGCTGCCCGGCGAGGCCGGCGGTGAGGTGCGCCTCGACGCCGAGGCGGCCGAGGCGTGGCTGCGCGCGCTCAACGACGCCCGGCTGGCGATGGGCGTCCGGCTGGAGATCAAGGACGGCACCGATCTCGGCGAGGAGCTCGACGACGCGGTCGCCGAGGACCCGACCTCCAGCCGGGTGTTCCAGCTGTCGGTCTACGTGTACCTCGGCTATCTCCAGGAGTCGCTGCTCAACGCCTTGATCGACTGAGCGTGACCGGCACCACCTTAAGCTGCGGCCCGCCAGGCGTTAGGCTGGAGCGCGTGCTGAGCATCGACCGGTCGATCGTCGACGCGATCGTCGCCCACGCCCGCCGGGACCACCCGGACGAGGCGTGCGGCGTGGTCGCCGGTCCCGCCGGCAGCGACACCCCCACCCGGCACATCCCGATGGACAATGCCGCCCGCTCGATGACGTTCTACGAGTTCGACTCGATGGAGCAGTTGCGCATCTGGCGGGAGATGGACGACCGGGACGAGGAGCCCGTCGTCATCTACCACTCGCACACCGCGACCGAGGCCTACCCGTCCCGCACGGACGTCTCCTTCGCCGGTGAGCCGGGCGCGCACTACCTGCTCGTCTCCACCCGGGAACCGGACACCGAGGAGATCCGCTCGTTCCGGATCGTCGACGGCGTGGTGACCGAGGAGCCGGTGCGCATCCTCGACGCGGTGGTGGACCCGCATGCCGTGCAGTCCTACATGTTCGGGCAGAGCCCGGCGACGGTCGACTACGAGTGTTCCGGCCGCTGATCCCGGCGCCGTAACACCTGTCCCACGTCCCCGTCACCGACCGGCACACCCGAAAGAGGAGCACGACAATCATGGCCATCGAGGTTCGCATCCCCACCATCCTGCGCAGCTACACCGGCGGCGCGAAGGCCGTCGAGGGCACCGGCGACACCCTGGGCGACCTGCTCGCCGACCTGGACTCCCGGCACGCCGGGCTGCGCGGCCGCCTGGTCACCGAGACCGGCGCGCTGCACCGCTTCGTCAACGTCTACGTCAACGACGAGGACGTCCGCTTCCTCGGCGCGCTGGACGCCAAGCTCTCCGACGGGGACAGCGTCACCATCCTGCCGGCCGTGGCCGGCGGCGCGTTCGGCTTCGCGGCGGCGGCCGCGATCGCCCAGCACAACGCGGCCGCCGCGCGGGCCGGCCGGCGCACCTCCGCCGCCGGCTGAGGGGGCCGCCGTGGCGCGGTACGACAGCCTGCTCGACGCCTGTGGCGGCACGCCCCTGGTCGGGTTGCCCCGGCTCTCGCCGACGGTGCCCGACGGGGCGCCGCCGGTACGCCTCTGGGCCAAGCTGGAGGACCGGAACCCGACCGGAAGCATCAAGGACCGGGCGGCCCTGTTCATGGTCCGCGCGGCCGAGGAGGCGGGCCGGCTCCGGCCCGGCGACACCATCCTCGAGCCGACCAGCGGCAACACCGGCATCTCGCTGGCCATGGTGGCGAAGCTGCGCGGCTACCGGCTGGTCTGCGTGATGCCCGAGAACGTCTCCACCGAACGGGTGCAGCTGCTCCGGATGTACGGCGCTGAGATCATCTTCTCGCCGGCCGCGGGCGGCTCCAACCAGGCGGTCGCCACCGCCAAGCAGATCGCCGTCGAGCACCCGGACTGGGTGATGCTCTACCAGTACGGCAACGAGGCGAACGCCCGGGCGCACTACGAGACGACCGGGCCGGAGCTGCTGCACGACCTGCCGACGATCACCCACTTCGTGGCCGGCCTGGGCACCACCGGCACGCTCATGGGCACCGGGCGCTACCTGCGTGAGAAGGTCGACGGCATCCAGGTGGTCGCCGCCGAGCCGCGCTACGGCGAGCTGGTCTACGGCCTGCGCAACATCGACGAGGGCTACGTCCCGGAGCTGTACGACGCGAGCGTGCTGTCCCGGCGCTTCTCGGTGGGCACCCGGGACGCGGTGCTGCGGACCCGGCAGCTGGTCGAGGTGGAGGGCATCTTCGCCGGCTTCTCCACCGGTGCGATCCTGCACGCCGCCCTGGCCGTGGCGCACGAGGCGGTCCGCGACGGCCGGCGCGCCGACGTGGCGTTCGTGGTCGCCGACGGGGGCTGGAAATACCTCTCCACCGGCGCCTACGGCGGCACCCTGGCCGACGCCGAGGGCGCCCTGGAGGGGCAGCTCTGGGCCTGATCCGGGGCCGTTGGACAGCGGGGCCACCGGCGGTGACGCCGGTGGCCCCGGCGCGTCCGGCACCCGCGCCCGGTGCCGGGTCGGAGCGGGTGTCACCTTGGTGACAACTTGCAGCGGATCATTCTTGCCCGTGCGCGCGCCAGCGTAGGCTGCGCAGCGTGGCGTACGCGTCGGTAGAGATCATCGACGGAGCCCGGGTCGGCGCGAGCACTACGCAACGTGACAGCGAGACAACTCGATGCGACTGACGGTCCTGGGCTGCGCCGGGAGCTTCCCCGGGCCCGAGTCCCCCTGCTCCGCCTATCTGGTCGAGGCCGAGGGCTTCCGGCTCCTGATCGACTTCGGGTCGGGCTCGCTCTCCACCCTTCAGCGCTACGCCGGGCTGCACACCCCGGACGCCATCCTGCTGAGCCACCTGCACTGCGACCACATCCTCGACGCCGCGTCGTACGTGGTGGTCCGCCGCTACGCCCCGGACGGCCCCTACCCGCCGCTGCCGGTCTACGCCCCGGCCGGCGCGCCGGACCGGCTCTCCGCCATCTACGGGCAGGACGACGGCACGGTCGAGGACGTCTACCAGTTCTACGCCCTGGAGCCGGGCACCTTCCCGATCGGCCCGTTCACGGTCACCGCCGACCGGGTCAACCACCCGGTCGAGACGTACGGCGTCCGGCTCGAGCATGGCGGCCGGGTGCTCTGCTACTCGGCGGACACCGCCCCCTGCGACGCGCTGCTGCGGCTGGCCCAGGACGCCGACGTCTTCCTCTGCGAGGCCAGCTACCTCGACGGCGTGGACAACCCGCCCGACCTGCACCTCACCGGCCGGGAGGCCGGCGAGGCGGCGACCAAGGCGGGTGTGGGCCGGCTGCTGCTGACCCACCTGGTGGCCGCCTGGGGCAGCGAGGCGCACACCGTCGCCTCGGCCGCCGCCGCGTACGCCGGCCCGCTCGAGGTGGTCCGCCCCGGCGCCAGCTACGACGTCTGACCCGGCGTCGAGCGACCGGGTCGGGACACCCCGGGGCGGTTCGATCACCGCATTGCATAGGGTGCAGGCATGGCGCGACCTGACGGGCGGCAGCCCGACCAACTCCGACCGGTGACGCTGACCCGGGGCTGGAGCACCCACCCCGAGGGTTCGGTGCTGGTGGAGTTCGGCGACACCCGGGTGCTCTGCACCGCCAGTGTCACCGAAGGGGTGCCCCGCTGGCGCAAGGGCTCCGGGCTCGGCTGGGTCACCGCCGAGTACGCGATGCTGCCCCGGGCCACCAACACCCGCTCGGACCGGGAGAGCGTCAAGGGGCGGGTCGGTGGTCGCACCCACGAGATCTCCCGGCTGATCGGGCGCAGCCTGCGGGCGTCCATCGACCTCAAGGCGCTCGGCGAGAACTCGATCGTGCTCGACTGCGACGTGCTCCAGGCCGACGGCGGCACCCGGACCGCCGCGATCACCGGCGCGTACGTGGCCCTGCACGACGCGGTCGGATGGCTCGCCGCGCGCAAGGCGCTGGCCGGCAAGCCGGAGAAGGTGATGCACCGCTCGGTGGCCGCGGTCAGCGTCGGCGTGATCGCCGGCGAGCCGCGCCTGGACCTCAACTACGCCGAGGACGTGGCCGCCGAGGTCGACATGAACGTGGTCTGCACCGGCACCGGCGAGTTCGTCGAGGTGCAGGGCACCGGGGAGGCGGGCGTCTTCGCCCGCGACCAACTCGACGCCCTGCTCGACCTGGCCGTGGCGGGGTGCGTGGAACTGGCCGAGGCCCAGCGGAAGGCGCTGTCATGAACAAGGTCCTGCTCGCCACCCGTAACCGCAAGAAGCTCATCGAGCTGCAGCGGATCCTCGACGGCGCGCTCGGCGCCCACCGGATCGCGCTGCTCGGGCTGGACGACGTGGAGGAGTACCCGGAACTGCCGGAGACCGGCCTGACCTTCGCCGAGAACGCTCTGATCAAGGCGCGGGAGGGCTGCCGGCGGACCGGCCTGCCGACCATCGCCGACGACTCCGGGCTGGCGGTCGACGCGCTGGGCGGCATGCCGGGCGTGTTCAGCGCCCGTTGGGCCGGCCGGCACGGCGACGACCAGGCCAACCTCCAGCTGGTGCTGGACCAGATCGCCGACCTGCCGGACGAGCACCGGGGCGCGGCCTTCGTCTGCGCCGTGGCGCTGGTGCTGCCCGGTGGCAAGGAGCACCTGGTCGACGGCCGGCAGCCCGGCCGGCTGCTGCGGGCGCCGCGCGGCGACGGCGGCTTCGGCTACGACCCGATCTTCCTGGGCGACGGGCAGGACCGGACGAACGCCGAGCTGACCCCGGCGGAGAAGGACGCGATCAGCCACCGGGGGAAGGCGCTGCGCGAGCTGGCCAAGCTCGTCGCCAAGGTCCTCCCGCCCGCCGCCTGACCGGGCGCGTACCGACAGGAGTGGCCATCCGCGCCGGATGGCCACTCCTGTCTGTCGGTGCGGGTGGGTCAGCCCAGCGGGCCGATCTCGCGCTCGATGGCGGCCCGCAGCTCGCGGCCGGTGAGCGCGGCCCGGGCCGCCTCCATCAGCGGGGCGAGGAAGACGTCCGGCCCCGGCTCGCCGGCGATCCCGCCGAGCGCCTCGACCGCCGCCCGCCCGGCCGGCGACGGGGTCAGCGGCGCGCGCAGCTGGAGCCCGCGCACCGCGGCCAGCAGCTCCACCGCGAGCACGCTGGTCAGGTTGTCCAGCACGGTGCGCAGCTTCTTGGTCGCCGCCCAGCCCATCGAGACGTGGTCCTCCTGCATGCCGCTGGTCGGCAGCGAGTCCACCGAGGCGGGCGCGGCGAGCCGGCGGTTCTCCGCGACGATGCCGGCCGCGGTGTACTGCGCGATCATCAGCCCGGAGTTGACCCCGGCGTCGGGGGAGAGGAACGCCGGCAGCTCCCGGGAGCGGGTGACGTCCAGCAGCCGGTCCACCCGCCGCTCGGCGATCGCGCCCACCTCGCTGGCGGCGATGGCCAGGAAGTCCGCGGCGAAGCCGAGCGGGGCGCCGTGGAAGTTGCCGGTCGACTCGACCCGGCCGTCCGGCAGCACCACCGGATTGTCCACCACCGACACCAGCTCCCGCCCGGCCACCGTGCGGACGAAGTCCAGCGTGTCCCGAGCCGCCCCGGCCACCTGCGGCGCGCACCGCATCGAGTACGCGTCCTGCACGGCGTGCGCCAGGTCGTCCCGGTGCGAGTCCATCACCCGGGAGTCCTGCAGCAGCCGGTGGATGTTCGCCGCCGACGCGGACTGCCCCGGGTGCGGCCGGATGCTGTGCAGCTCGGGCAGGAACGGCCGCTCCGAGCCGAGCATCGCCTCGATCGCCAGCGCGGCGGTCACGTCGGCCATGGTGAACAGGTGCGCGGCGTCGTGGATGGCCAGCAGCAGCATGCCGAGCATGCCGTCGGTGCCGTTGATCAGCGCCAGGCCCTCCTTGGCGGCCAGCTCGACCGGCTTGAGCCCGGCCCGGCGCAGGGCGTCCGCCGCGTCGATCCGCTCACCGGCCGGCCCGAGCACCCAGCCCTCGCCGAGCAGCACCAGCGCGCAGTGCGCCAGCGGCGCCAGGTCACCCGAGGCGCCGAGCGAGCCGTGCTCCGGCACCCACGGGGTGACGTCGTGGTTGAGCAGATCGACCAGGGCCTCGGCGACCAGCGGGCGGACCCCGGAACGGCCCAGCGCGAGCGAGCGGACCCGCAGCAGCATCATCGCCCGGACCACCTCGCGCGGCATCGGCGCGCCCACCCCGGCGGCGTGCGAGCGGATCAGCGCGTGCTGCAGCTCCGCCCGCCGCTCCGGCGCGACGAAGGTGTTGGCCAGCGCCCCGAACCCGGTGGAGACGCCGTAGACCGGGCGGCCGGCGGCCTCGATGCCGTCCACGATCGCCCGGCTGGTGGCCATCGCCTCCACGGTGGACGGGTCGAGCACCACCTTCGCGGTGCCGCGGGCCACGGTGAGCACGTCGGCGGGGGAGATTCCGGTGGGCAGGATGGTCACGGTCATTGTGGCACTCCGTTGTGCAGAACCTGGCGGATCAGTGGCACACCGGGCCGGTAGGCCAGGTGCAGGTGGGACGGGGCGTCCAGGACGACCAGGTCGGCCCGGGCGCCGGGGCGCAGCACCCCGACGTCGTCGCGGCGCAGCGCCCGGGCGCCGCCGGCGGTCGCGGCCCAGACCGCCTCCGCCGGGGTCATCCCCATCTCGCGGACGGCGAGCGCGACGCAGAACGGCATCGAGGAGGTGTACGACGAGCCGGGGTTGCAGTCGGTGGCCAGCGCCACCGTGACGCCGGCGTCGAGCAGCCGGCGGGCGTCCGGGTAGGGCGACCGGGTGGAGAACTCGGCACCGGGCAGCAGGGTGGCCACCGTGGTGGTGTGCGGGCAGTGGGCGCCGGAGTCGACCCGGGTCGAGGCGAGCGCGTCGACGTCGTCGTCGGTCAGGTGGGTGCAGTGGTCGACGCTGGCCGCGCCGAGCTCCACCCCGAGGCGTACCCCCGGGCCGGGGCCGAGCTGGTTGGCGTGCACCCGTACTCCCAGCCCGGCGGCCTGCCCGCAGGTCAGGATGGCCCGGGTGTGGTCGGCGTCGAACGCGCCCCGCTCGCAGAAGGCGTCCACCCAGCGGGCGTACGGCGCCGCGGCGGCCAGCATCGGCCCGCACACCAGCCCCACGTAGTCGTCGGGACGGTCGGCGTACTCCGCGGGCACCACGTGTGCCCCGAGGAAGGTGGTCTCGTCGGTGACCTCGGCGGCGAGCCGCAGCGAGCGGGTCTCGTCGGCCACGGTCAGGCCGTACCCGCTCTTCACCTCCATGGTGGTGGTGCCCTGCCGCAGCGCCTCGCCGCGCAACCGGCGCACGGTGGCCCGCAGCTCGTCGTCGGCGGCGGCCCGGGTGGCGGCCACCGTGGTCCGGATGCCGCCCCCGGTGTACGGCTGCCCACTCATCCGGGCGGCGAACTCGGCCGCCCGGTCGCCGGCGAAGACCAGGTGGGCGTGGCTGTCCACGAAGCCGGGCAGCACCGCCGCCCCCTCGGCGTCGATCCGCCGGTCGGCGGTCGGGGCGTCCCGGGCCGGGCCGATCCAGACCACCTCGCCCGCCTCGACCAGCACCGCCGCCCGGCGGCGCAGGCCCAGCGGGCCGTCCTCGCCGCCACCGGGCACGTTGGTGACCAGCTCACCGATGTTGTCGACCAGCAGGGTGCTCACGGCGCCACCTCGGTTCCCGACTGCGGGGCTCGCAAGACCGGCGCACTCCTCGCGCTCACCCGGTCACCTCCGTGACGGCGCTGCGCAGCTCGGCCGGCACGTCGACGGTCAGGTGCCGCCCGTCGCGCACCACCGGGCGCCCGTCGACGACCACGTGCGTGACGTCCGCCGCGCCGGCCGCGAAGAACACCCCCACCGGGGGTACGCCGGCCGTGCGGGCGCTGTCCAGCCGGACCGTGACCAGGTCCGCCCGTGCCCCGGCGGCGATCCGTCCGGCGTCGGTCCAGCCCAGCGCGGCGTGCCCGCCGGCGGTGGCCGCGGTCAGCAGCTCCACGGCCGAGAAGTGCCCGCGCCGGCGGGTACGCAACCGCTCGTCCAGCTCCACCGCGCGGGCCTCCTCGAAGAGGTCGACCACCGCGTGACTGTCGCTGCCCAGGCTCAGCGGGGCGCCGGCGTCGGCCATCCGCCGGGCCGGGCCGATGCCGTCGGCGAGGTCCCGTTCCGTGGTCGGGCAGAGGCAGACCCCGGTGCGGTGCTCCCCGAGCAGCCCCAGGTCGCCGCTGGTCAGGTGGGTGGCGTGCACCGCGGTGGTGGCCGGGCCGAGCACGTCGCGCTCGGCCAGCAGCCGGGTCGGGGTGCAGCCGTGCAACGCCCGGCAGGCGTCGTTCTCGGCCGGCTGCTCGGACAGGTGCACGTGCAGCGGCGCGTCGCGCTCCCGCGCCCACCGGGCCACCGTGCTGAGCTGCTCGGCGGGGACCGCCCGCACCGAGTGCACCGCGGCGCCGACCCGGGCGTGGCCGCCGGCCGGGGTGAACGCGGCGGCCCGGTCGCCCCAGCGCGCCGCGTCGCCGTCGTCGAACCGCCGCTGCGGGCCGGTGAGCGGCTGGCCGTCGACGGTGGCGGTCAGGTAGCAGGTGTCCAGCAGGGTGATCCGGACGCCGGCCTGCGCGGCGGCCTCCACCAGCGCTGCGCCCATCGCGTTCGGGTCGGCGTACGGGATGCCGTCGGGGCCGTGGTGCAGGTAGTGGAACTCGCCCACGCAGGTGATCCCGGCCAGCGCCATCTCGGCGTACGCGGCCCGGGCCAGCGCCAGGTACGACTCCGGGTCCAGCCGGGTGGCGACCGCGTACATCTCGTCGCGCCAGCTCCAGAAGTCGCCCCGGCCGGCGTGGGTGCGCCCGCGCAGCGCCCGGTGGAAGGCGTGCGAGTGCGCGTTGGCCAGCCCGGGCAGGGTCAGGCCGGGCAGCCGGACGGCGTCGCCGAGCACCTCGACGCCCGCGGGCTGCCGGCTCCCGACGGTCAACGGCGTCACGGCGGTGATCCGGCCGTCGTTCGTCTCGATGAGCACGTCGGCGGTGGGCTCGGCATGCTCGGGCAGCCAGGCGTACTCGGCGAGCCAGTGGGTCGCAGTCACCTCGTTCGCCTCCTGTCGAGCTGCCCCGCGTGTGAGACCGCAGGGTCCGGTGCCCCGCCGGTCCGCCGAGGTGCGCGGCACTGCACGGACGTGCCCGCAGAGCCCAACGAGGCAGCCGCCTCGTCCCGCCGTCCCGTCCATGAGGGCAGCTCGACAGCGTCCGGACCAGGGGAGGTGCCGGGGCGGCGCTGCGCCCGTGCGAGCTGCCCGAACGGGTGTCTCGCCCTCACCGGCATGCCAGCTCCTCCAACACCCGGGCCAGCGCCCGCACCCCGGCGGCGCAGTCGTTGTCGGTGGCCCACTCCGAGGGGGAGTGCGACACCCCGGTCGGGTTGCGCACGAAGAGCATCGCGGTCGGCAGGTAGGCGGCCAGCACGCCGGCGTCGTGGCCGGCCCCGGTGGGCAGCACCGGCGCGTCGAGCAGCCGGGCCAGCCGGTCGGCCAGGCGGGCGTCGAAGCCGACCAGCGGGGTCGCCGACTCCTCGGCCAGCGCAAGTTCGGTGCCGTCCCGGCGGGCCCGCTCGGCCGCCTTGCCGTGCACCGCGGCCACCAGGCCGGCGAGCGTCTCCGGCTCGGCCGCCCGGGCGTCCAGCCACCCGGTCACCCGGGACGGGATCGCGTTGGTGGCGTTCGGCTCCACGGTCACCCGGCCCATGGTGGCGTGCGCCCCGCGCAGCCGGGCCTCCTTGTTCGCCGCGAGCACGGTGAACGCGTAGGTGAGCATCGGGTCGCGGCGGTCGGCCATCCGGGTCGTACCGGCGTGGTTGCCCTCGCCGAGGAAGTCGAAGCGCCAGCGGCCGTGGGGCCAGATCGCGCTGGCGACCGCGACCGGCGAGCCGGTCTCGACCAGCGCGCGGCCCTGCTCGACGTGCAGTTCCACGAAGGCCGAGAAGCGGGCCAGCAGCTCGGGGCGGTCGCCCGCCGGCGGGGCGCCCAGCGCCTCGGCGAAGCTCACCCCGGCGGCGTCGCGCAGCCCGGCCACCCGGTCCAGCGACAGCGCCCCGGTGAGCAGCCGCGAGCCCAGGCAGGGTACGCCGAACCGGGCCCCCTCCTCCTCGACGAACGCGGCCACCACCACCGGCCGGACCGGCGCGACGCCGGCGGCCCGCAGCGTGTCCACCGCGAGGAACGCGCTGACGATGCCGAGCGGCCCGTCGTACGCCCCGCCGTGCGGCACCGAGTCGAAGTGGCTGCCGGTCAGCACCGCGTCGCCCGCGTCCGGGTCACCCCACCAGGCGAAGAGGTTGCCGTTGCCGTCGTCGGTGACCGGCATGTCCCGGTGGCCGGCCTGGTCCCGGAACCAGGAGCGCAGCCGCAGCTCGGGCTCGGTCAGCGCGTAGCGGAGGTAGCCGCCGCTGCGCCCGTCCCGCCCGATCGGCGCGATCTCGTCCCACAGCGCGCGGAACCGGCCGACCAGCTCGTCGGACACGCTCACCCCTCCGCCATCGGCACGCGCACGCCGGTGCGGGCGGCGACCTCGCGGGCGTCGTCGTAGCCCGCGTCGACGTGCCGGATGACGCCCATCGCCGGGTCGTTGGTGAGCACCCGCTCGATCTTCTGGCCGGCGAGCGCCGTGCCGTCGGCGACGCAGACCTGCCCGGCGTGGATGGACCGGCCGATGCCGACCCCGCCGCCGTGGTGGATGGACACCCAGGACGCCCCGCTGGCGGTGTTGACCAGCGCGTTGAGCAGCGGCCAGTCGGCGATCGCGTCGGAGCCGTCGGCCATCGCCTCGGTCTCCCGGTAGGGGCTGGCGACGCTGCCGCAGTCCAGGTGGTCCCGGCCGATCACCACCGGCGCGGAGAGTTCGCCGGAGGCGACCATCTCGTTGAACCGGACCCCGGCCTTGTCCCGTTCCCCGTAGCCGAGCCAGCAGATCCGGGCCGGCAGGCCCTGGAACGCCACCCGCTCGCCGGCCATCCGGATCCACCGGGCGAGCGAGTCGTTCTCCGGGAACAGCCTCAGGATGGCCCGGTCGGTGGCGGCGATGTCGGCCGGGTCGCCGGAGAGCGCCGCCCACCGGAACGGCCCCTTGCCCTCGCAGAACAGCGGCCGGATGTACGCCGGCACGAAGCCGGGGAAGTCGAAGGCCCGCTCGAACCCGCCGAGCTTCGCCTCGCCCCGGATCGAGTTGCCGTAGTCGAAGACCTCCGCCCCGGCGTCGAGGAACCCGACCATCGCCTCGACGTGCTTGGCCATCGACGCCCGCGCCCGGTCGGTGAACTCGGCCGGCTTCGCCGCCGCGTAGTCCCGGGCGTCGGCCAGCTCCACCCCCTCGGGCAGGTACGACAGCGGGTCGTGCGCGCTGGTCTGGTCGGTGACGATGTCGATGGCGACCCCCCGGCGCAGCAGCTCCGGGAAGACGGTGGCCGCGTTGCCCACCACGCCGACGCCCAGCGCCCGGCGGTCCCGCTTCGCGGCGAGGGCCCGCTCGACGGCGTCGTCCAGGGAGTCGGCGACCTCGTCGAGGTAGCGGTCGTGCACCCGGCGGTCGAGCCGGCCGCGGTCCACGTCGACGATCAGGCAGGCGCCGCCGTTCATGGTGACCGCGAGGGGCTGCGCCCCGCCCATGCCGCCGCAGCCGGCGGTCAACGTCAGCGTGCCCGCGAGGGTGCCACCGAACCGCTTGGCGGCGACGGCGGCGAACGTCTCGTAGGTGCCCTGGAGGATGCCCTGGGTGCCGATGTAGATCCACGAGCCGGCGGTCATCTGCCCGTACATGGTCAGGCCCAGCTGCTCCAGCCGCCGGAACTCCGGCCAGGTCGCCCAGTCGCCGACCAGGTTGGAGTTGGCCAGCAGCACCCGGGGCGCCCACTCGTGGGTCCGCATGACCCCCACCGGCCGGCCGGACTGCACCAGCATGGTCTCGTCGTCGCGCAGGTCGGTCAGCGTGCGGACCAGCGCGTGGAACGACGGCCAGTCCCGGGCGGCCTTGCCGGTGCCGCCGTAGACCACCAGGTCCTCGGGGCGCTCGGCCACCTCCGGGTCGAGGTTGTTCATCAGCATCCGCAGCGCCGCCTCCTGCGGCCAGCCACGGGCGGTGCGCTCGGCGCCACGGGCGGCGCGGACAACCTGGGACATCTCGGTCTCCTCTAGAGGAACAACTGACGGCGGGCGGCGGACGCCTCGAACGCCTCCAGCCGGCGCTGGGTCTCGGCCGGTGCGGCGTCGCAGATCGCCTGGAGCAGCACCATGGCCAGCGTCATCGGGGCGGTGTGCAGGTCGAACACGAGTTGCGCGCCGACCGCGGCGGGCAGCACCAGGTCGGCGTGTTCGGCGGCCGGGCTGACCGGCGAGTCGGTGATCGCCACCACGCGCAGGCCGGCGGCCCGGGCCTCGCGCAGCGCGTCCAGGGTCTCCCGGGGATAGCGGGGGAGCACGAAGGCCAGCAGGGCGCTGGCCCCGGCCGCGGCGGCCTGCTCCAGGCGGTCGGTGAGCAGGCTGCCGCCGTCGTCGAGCACCCGCACGTCGGGGTGCACCTTGGCGGCGAAGTAGGCGAAGTACGCGGCCAGCGGCGCGGCGGCCCGCAGGCCGAGCACCGGCAGCGGGCGGCTGGCGGCCAGCAGCCGGCCGCTCTCGGCGATCCGTTCCCGGTCGGCGAGCTGGCCGGCCAGCCGGTCCAGGTTGCCGATCTCGGCGCGGACCGCCTGCTGGAGTTCGTTGCCGGCGCCGTCCGGCCCGGCGGGGGAGGTGGCGGTCAGCTCGCGCAGCCGGCGGCGCAGCGCCGGGTAGCCGTCGTGGCCGAGCGCGACCGCGAACCGGGTGACCGACGGCTGGCTGACCCCGGCCAGCTCGGCCACCTCGGCCGCCGACAGGTAGGCCGCGGCCGGCGCGTGCTGGACCAGGCAGTGCGCGATCCGGCGCTGGGTGGGGGTGAGCCGGACCCCGTGGAACAGGTCCAGCACCTGCTCGCCGGGGGCGACGGCAGTTCCCTCATTCATGACGCGACTCTATGCATGAAAACTTTCACAAGCAAGTGGTCGGGACGGGTGATCCCCGAGGTGCGCCAGTGCGTGGCGCCACCGGTAGGTGCGGGCCACCGTTCGCCTCCACAGTGCACGTCACGGTTCGGATACGCCGTCCCGAACTGTGTCGGGCCGGCGACGGGCGGGCGGAGGGCTGAGCGTCGGCTCTGTAGGATCCGCACGGCGGTTCAGTAGAGGAGTAGGGCATGCAGCCGGTTGGCCCGTACAGGTTCACCCACGTGCTGGGCGGGTCCGTGGTCGGAAAGGCGTGGGCGGCCATCGACTCGCAGGGCCGGTTCGTCACGGTCGCCGTGCTGGAGGGCGCCGTGGCCGCGGACCCTCGCTGGCGGGAGGCGTTCGCCGCGATGGCGGACTCGCTGGCGCAGCAACCGGGCGGGCAGTCCTACGCCTACGCGGACTTCTCGGCCGACGCGCCCTGGGTCGCGTACCCCGCGGAGGCCGGGCCGGGTGCGGAGAAGCTGCTCCGCGCGCTCGGTGCGGACTACCAACCGGTCCCCACGGAGATCGGCGCCGACGTGCCGGTCTCCGGTGCCCCGCAGACGATCCCCAACCCGCCGCAGCCGGTCTCGGGCGCGCCCCAGCCGACGTCCGGGGCGCCGGTCATGCCGTGGGCGATCCAGGTCGGTCCGGTCTCCGCGCAGCCGGTCCCACCGCACCCGGTGTCGGCCCAGCCGGTCTCGGCGCAGCCCGTCTCGGGCACGCCCCATTCTCCGGTACCGCAATCCGGTCCGCCGGCCGAGGTGACCTCGTACGACCCGTTCGCCGCATCGGACCGCCGGATCAAGCCGTCCGAGCCGCCCCGTCGCCGCACCGGGCTCTGGCTCGGGGCCGCCGCGCTGGTGCTGGTCCTCGTCGGCGGTGTGGGTGCCGTCGTCTGGACGACCAGGTCCGGAGACACGACCGACCCGACGGCGAGTTCCTCACCCACCGGCGCGGACGCGGCCGGCGCGCCGGCCGGGTTGCCGACCGCAGCTCCCCAGCAGCCCGGCATCGAGCCGCCACGGCCGGGGGACTGGCCCAGATGGCCCGTCTTCGGCAAGGGCGATGCGGTGCGCACGCTCACCCCGGACGGCCTGGGCTTCGGGTTCACCGCGCCGGCCGGCTGGGCGTGCAACCCCGCTGGCAGCGCCGAGGGGCAGGTCAAGTACAACTGCGGCGCTTCCATCGGCGACAACAAGGAGATCGGCGGCGAGCTGATCGTCCGTGAGTGCCGCGACTGCACCGAGGAGCGGCGCGTCGCCCTGCGTAAGGCGGAGGAGGCGTGGGGCCTGCAGTGGCGCATCGGTGGGCCCTACGTGGTCCTGGTCGAGACCGTGAAGCTGGACGGCGCCAACGCGTACGGCGTCGTCGTGGTCGCCTTCTGGCGCTCGAACCCGGACGGTGCCATCGACCGCCAGCTCGTGCTGCGGATGACCTCGCCGGTGGAGTGGATGGACGTCATCCGGCGCGTGGTCAACTCCGTTCGCGACAACGCACGCTTCTGAGCATCAGCCGCCACAGGCCGGGTGGTGGCGGGCCTCTATGATGAGCGCGCGAAGCCTCGCTTCGGCCCGGACCGATCCGTCATCGGTTCTGGACTCCGCCCTCAAGGCGTGAGCGAAATCCCCCGCACGACGGCACGACCAGCGCAGCCCTGGCAGCGACTGGCCGACCAGGCTGATACGGAGATGTCATGTTCACCGGTACGGCCTACGGTCATCCCCAGGGTGATCCACGCCATGCTCCGGCAATGTGGCACAGCGGCGGTCAGGAGCCAATCCGGACAATTGACCCGGCTGCCGACCCCGGCGGCGAGAGCCACGGGCTCCGTGGGTCGGGCCGCCATCGGCCCCCGAGCGTGTTCACGCGCCTGATCCGGGCCGGCCGGACGCTCGCCGGGGGCCTGTGGTCTGATCCGGATCAGCGCATCGTCGCCGCATTGGCACTCCTGGTGGCGACGCTCGGACTGGTGCCGATCGCCCTTGCTCCCGCCGACGTCGTCATCTACGCCGGTGTGGCGACCGGAACGCCGACGCTGTACTCGTACACCATCGCGATCGCTGTGGCGTTGGTGTTGGTTGCGGTGCACACGCGTCGTCGACTCGTCCGCGCCCTCCTCCTGTGGGTGCCGTTCCTCGGCTGGATGGCCCTGTTCGCCGCGCTCGCCTGGGACACGTCTCTGCGTACCCTGAGCGGCCTGCTGCACTTCTGCACGGCGGCGATCGTGTTCGCCATCGGTGCCACGGCCGAGCGTGCGGACCGCCGGCACTCGATCCTGCTGTGGGCCTTCGCGGGCGTGGCGTGGCTTCAACTCGGCGCGATCACCGCGGCGGTCCTCGGTTTTCCGCTGCGCCGTGTTTCCGGCCAACAGGCGCTCGACGTGCTCGGGCGTGCCACGGGCCTGACGAGCCATCCGGGCGAGCTGGCGAAGCTGCTGTTCTTCTGCGGTCTGTGCGCGCTGACCCTGCCGCAGCGGACGGTGCGGGAACGATGGGTGGCCTGGACGACGCTCGGTGTCGTCCTTGTCGGCGTGTCCCTCACTCAGAGTCGCACGGTTCTCGCGGCCGTGGTCTCCATGATCCTCATCTTCATGCTGCTCGAGCTGATGACCGGGCGGTGGCAGAAGAGGTACTTCGTGGTCATCGGCCTTACCGGCGTGCTCGGCGTGGCATCGCTACCGTGGCTGATCGAGCGATTCATGGCAGACCCCGGTGGGGGCTCCCGCCAACACCTCCTCCTGGTCGCCGGGGAGGTGATCCGCACGCATCCGTGGGCCGGGGTGGGACCCAACAGCTACGTCGCCGTCGCCGGCGCCTTGGACCCACTCACCGCCAGCGGCGTGCCCGTGCACAACGTGTTACTGCTGAGCGCCGCGGAGGTGGGCATCGTCGGCGCGCTGCTCCTCTGGCTACCGTTCGTGCGGACCGCGACGGCGGCCATCCGCTCCGTCTTCCGTTCGCGGACCTCGGAACTGGCACCCAGGGTTCTGGTCAGCGCATTGCCGGGTCTCGTCCTTATCGGTATGACGGGCTGGGGGCTGTTGCAGGGACCCTATTTCCTGATGTTGGCGCTCGTGGCGGGCTATTTCTACGCCAGGACAGGGTCTTCGGCCGTTGCGACTGGCCATGGTCGCGACTGAGGCCCGGGCGCCGGCGGGGCGGCGCACCTCCCTGACGGTCGTGTCGGGCCTGTTGGGGCTCTCCACCCTGGCCACGCGCTTGACCACCCTGGTGGTCATGGCGTTCCTGACCAGAGGCGCCGGCATCGAGGCCGTCGGCTTCTACGGGTTGGCCACACTCACCGCGTCCTTCACCGCCGCCGCGCTCTCTCTCGGCCTGCCGACCCACCTGACCAGGGAGGCCGCCGCGGGGACGGTCTCGCCGCCCGTGGTCGCCCGGATCCATGGCGGCCGCCTCGCCGTGCTGATGGCGGCCGCCGCCCTCGGGTACGTGCTGATCGACGTCCTTCTTCCCGCGGAAGCGCAACTCGCCTTCTTCCTGATCTTCGTCGCCAGCCTTTTCGAACAGTGGAACGAGACGGCCTGGGTGCTCATCCGAGGCACCCGTTCGGCCTGGGCTGAACCGCTGACGAACACGTCCACCGGCCTCCTGCTCGTCGGCGCGTGCGCGGCCGACGTGTGGCTGATGAACGGGCTCACCCTCCATGACGCTGCCGTCTACTTCCTGACGGCGTCCGTCCTCCGGTCAATTGCCGCGGTTCTCATCGTGCGGATCCTGCCGTCGCTCCGTGCCTCCCGGGGTGTCCGCTCGGCCCACCACATCAGGCTGGCGCTGCCGTACTTCGCCTCCGACCTCCTCGGTCTCTTCTACTTCCGCGGCGACGTCTTCGTGCTCGCGTTCTTCGTCACCGCCGCAGAGGTCGGGGAATACGTCTCGGCGGCGGCGATCATCGGACCGGCGGTCCAGGTCGCGGCGTCCATGGGCGTCGGCGCCCTTGCCTATGCCGCGCCACGGCGGGGTTCCGGGACCGCCCAGGCGAACGACCCGCTCACGGTCTTTCACTTCTTCGGACTCGCGGGCCAGGGCGCCGCCGGCGTCATGTTCATTGGCCTTCCGATCGCGACCGTGGTGCTGTTCGGCGACCAGGCGGGGAACATCCCCGAGCTCGCGATGGTGCTCACCCTGTTCCTCGCACTGCGATTCGCCAACTTTGGTCTGTCCGCCATTCTGCTCGCCCGGGGCCGTGCCGCCAGCCGGTTGGTGGTGCTCGTGCTGAGCATCTGCGGCAGCGTCGGACTGAACCTCGCCCTGGACGGCAGGTATGGCGCCTACGGCGCCGCCTGTGCGATGGTGCTGAACGAGCTTGTCGTGGCCGGGTCGCTGCTGTGGTTCTTGCGGATCAGAGAACTGGTGTGGCCGGTCCTCATCTCGTTCGGAAGCGTTGCGGCGGCGGCATGGGCGCTCGCCGGACTGCTGGCCGTAATGGAATCCGCCTCGGCGTCCTTCACCATCGGGGGCGTCATCCTTGCTCTGGCTACCGCCAGATTTGTGGCACAACGAAGGGCCGCAGGCCAACTGTAGGCGGCAACGACGGAGGACATGTGAGGGTCGGAATAGTCGGGTGGTTCGGATCGGACAATCTCGGAGACGAGATCCTTCTCCACTCGCTCATCACCTGCGTCCGCGCGGTCAAGGAGAACTCGTCGTTCGTGGTTTTCTCCCCCAACCCGGACCGGGTCGCCGAACTCCACGGTGTGCAGACGGAGCACATGCCCGTACTGCGGGCCCGTGGCGCCTCGGAGCGCCAGGTCGCGGTGCAGCGCGCGATCAAGTCGTGCGACCTGCTTCTCCTCGGCCCTGGAACGGTCTTCCAGGAGCGTTCCCCCAACCTGTCCTGGCCGGGCACCCTGCCGATGTTCGGCAGGATCATCGCGATGGCCAAGTTGGCGGGAACGCCCGTCGCCACCGTCGGCGTCGGTGTGCGGGAGGGAGGAACGCCGCTGGGTCGTCAGGTGCTTCGTCTCATCGGCGCCTCCTGTGTCGCAGTCGGTGTGCGCGATCAGCGAACCGCGTCGCATTTCGGCTCCGGCGCCGAGGTCATCGGCGACATGGCCTACACCCTGCCGTTGCCCGATCTGGAGCCGGTCGATTCCGGCCGCCGCTTCGCGCTGTCGATGCGACCGCTCGCGCCCGACCTCGAGAGTTCACTGGTGGCGGCGACCTCCGGATGTGCTGCTCGGCTCCGCCAGGACGGGTGGTCGGGCACGTTCCTTCCGATGGCCTTCGGTCGTGGAGCGCACGGCGAGGATGACCGCGTCATCTACGAGCGCGACTTCCGCGACCTGCTGGACCTGGACTCGACCCCGTTGGACGGCAGCCGACCCCTCGCCGGAGCCCTCCGCGACTGGCTGCAGTCGCTCGCGACGAACCAGCTCGTCCTCGGCACCCGCCTGCACGCGGCCCTCCTGGCGGTGGCGATCGGCGTTCCGACGGTGGCCATCGCGTACGAGCGGAAGGTCCATGACGCCTTCGTCGACCTGGGACTCACCGAGTATCTGGTGCCACCGGACGTCGATGCCGAGACGCTCTACCGCACGGCGACCGCGGCGGCCGCGTCTGCCGAGCAGTTCCGGGAGGCCGCCCAGCGGGTTGCGGCCCAGGGACGGGTCGCGCAAGGGTTCGTCACGGCGCTTCTGAAGCGGCTGGGCTGATGCGCGTCCTCCTGCTCACCCCGTTCGCGCCCAACGCGCACCACTTCCACGCCGCGGCCGACACGATCGTGCAGCTCACCCCGCGGTTGGCGGAACAGGTCGACCTCTTCGTCTACTCGCCGGAGCACACGGCGCCATCCGAGCGGGACGACCTGAAGTACACGTTGTTGCCCGCCACGGTCACCGCTCGTCCGAGCCACCGGGACCGTTTCCGACTCGAACCGGCCTGGCTCCGCCAGGCGTGGCCGCGAGAAGCGACCCGAGAGGCCGCCGAGCTCATCCGCCGGATCCGGCCCGATGTCGTGCACTCGGAGTATCTGCAGTCCGCCGAGGTCGTCGGGATCAGCCCCGCGTCGGTGCTGGGCCTGCACGACATCACCGAGAAGGTCATGTTGGAGTCGTACCGGGCGTCGTCCGGTCTGGAACGGCCGTACCGTCTCGCCGAGTTGCTTCGGACGCGACGGTTCGAACGCGCGGCGATCCGGCAGGCGGCCGCCGTCATCACCCTGTCCGACGCCGACTTCGCGGTCGCCGCGGCATACAACTCGAACACCGTGCTGGCACGGCCGGGAATCCACATCGATGACCGGTCCTGGTCGCCGCCGCCGGCGACGGAGCGACCGCGACTGGTGTTCGCCGGGGCGATGTGGCGGCGCGCGAACGCACTCGTCGCTCAGTTTCTCGCCCGCGAGGTGATGCCCCTGGTATGGCAGCACCTGCCGCAGGCGGAACTCAGAATCGTCGGGGCGGAGCCCTCCGCCGACGTGGTCGGCCTCGGCGAGAGCGACAGCAGGGTGGTGGTGACCGGTGCGGTGCCCGACCTCCGGTCGGAGATGCTCGACGCCCACGCCGTCGTCGTGCCGTCGATCGTGGGCGGCGGAGTGCTGATGAAGGTGGCGCACGCCATGGCCCTCGGCTGTCCCGTCATCACGTCGAGTGGGCCGGCCGAGTCGGTACGCGGTGACGCCTCGATGTTGTACACCGCGTCGACGGCCGACGAGATCGCGGCGGCCGTCCGGGCCGCAGTCTCATCCCCCGAGGACGCCGCGCAGCGTGGTCGGCGTGCCCGCGCACACATCGAGCGGACGTTCCGTTGGGACGACACGGTCCGCTCGTACCTCGACGCCTACGCGATTGCGGGTCGACAGTGAAAATCGCAGCCATCATCGTCTCCTACAACTCGGCCCGGGAGCTTCCCCTGAGTCTGGGCTGCCTGGGCGCCCTGCCGGTGGACCAGGTCGTGGTCGTGGACAACTCCTCCACGGACGACAGCGTCGAGGTCGCCAAATCCTTCGGGTATCCGGTCATCTCGCTGCCCAACGTGGGCTTCGGCAAGGCGATCAACGCCGCGGCGGAGACCCTCCCCGACGCGGACGCCTACTTTCTCCTCAACCCCGACTGCCACCTCACCCCCGAGTCCTTCGCGCACCTCGTGGACGCCCTGCAGGCCGACGCGAAGCTGGGGGTGGTCGCGCCGCTGATGCGATACCCGGACGGGCGCTTCGGCATCTCGGCGGGGCCCGAGCCGAGCATCGCGAAGGAATGGCTGGGGGCGCTGAAGGTCGACCATCTCGTGCCGAGGCGCCTGAAGCAGTATCTGGCTCGGGCGACACCCTTGCGCAAGAAGTTCCGGATGCTCGAGTATCTCGATGTCGAACCGACCGGCCAGGTGCGCGAGACCGCGTGGGTGTCCGGGTTCTGCATGCTCGTACGGGGCGACGCGTTCCGGTCCATCGGTGGATTCGACCCCGGCTTCTTCCTCTACTTCGAGGACGTCGACCTGTGCACGCGGCTGCGCGCCGGTGGCTGGGGCGTCGCGTCGGTCGGGACGAGTGTCGCCGAACACAAGGAGAGCACCAGTACCGCTGCGGTCGGCAAGAACAACCTGTACCGGACCGGCATGTATGTCTATTTCACGAAGCACGGCACGCGGAGTCAGCGACTCCTCGCGTCAGCCCTGAGGAGGCTGCCGATTTGAAGATTCTGTTTGTAGCGCCGTGGATCCCGGCATCGGTTCGCCCGCGCAGCCTCGTGATCCTGGAGATGCTCGCCGCCGAGCATGAGGTCCGCTTCCTGGGGCTGGTACACGATGAGGAAGAGGCGCGGCTGGCCGAGCTCCTGCCGGTCGACGACCGCACCCTCGTCCCCAACCCGCGCGTCGGTTCCATGCTGCGCTCCGCGCGAGCGCTCGGCACCGGGGTCTCGTTGCAGACGGGGTATGCGAGCCCGAAGGCGCTCACCGACGCGCTGCGGCGGGAGTTGGACGACTTCCAGCCGGACGTCGTGCACCTCAACGTCTTCCGTACCGTCCACCTGGTCGAGGCCTGTGGCTCAACGCCGGTCATCGTCGACCTGGACGAGTTCCGCAGCGAGTACTACGAGCAGCTTGCCTCGCACGGGCCCAGCCCCGCCTGGCGGGCTTTGGGTCGCGTGGAGGCACCCCGGATGCGGGCCCGCGAGGACAGGTTGGTCAGCATGGGGGTTCCCCTGATGCTCTCCGCTCCGTCGCTGCCCGGCCAGGAGCGGCCCAACACCTTCCTCGTCAGAAGCCCCTGCGACTTCTCCGTCCAGCGGCAGGCGGGCCCGATCGCACCGACGGTCCTGTTCGTCGGTCGGCTCAGCTACGAGGCGAACGTCAACGGCCTCCTGTGGTTCGTGCGGGAGTGCTGGCAGGGCATTCGTGACGCCGTCCCGGACGCCCGGCTCCGGATCGTCGGCACGGACCCGCCCAAGGCGGTCCAGGAACTGGTCGGAAACGGCATCGAACTCCACGCCAACGCGCCCGCGGTTGAGCCCCACTACGCGGATGCCGCCGTCGCCATCGCGCCGATCTTCCGGGGTACCGGCGTCCAGCTGAAGCTCATCCAGGCGATGTCGGCTGGGGTTCCGAGCGTGACGACCAGCATGGTGGCCGACCGCGCGGGTGTGGCGGACGGTGTTCACGTCCGCGTCGCCGACGACAGGGCCGGTTGGATCGCGGCGGTCAGTGGGCTGCTGTCCGCGCCGGAGACCGCCGCGCGACTCGCCGCCAACGGACGGGAGTGGGTGGTGGCACATCACAGCTCGGCGGCGGTTCGCCGGCAGTTGCAGGCGGCGTACGCCTCGCTCTCCACCGGAGCAGAGCTGGACGCCGCACCTGGCCGGTGATCCTCCTCAGGAGGTGCTGAGTCTGGACCACGGTGCCGCGCGCCAGCGGGCCCGAACCGCTGGCGCGCTCACCCGGCCGGACAAACACACTATCGTGGCGGTGGTTTCCCCCTTTTTGCCGACGCGATCGACGCGCTGACTTCCCTTGACTCAAGGTTCCAGGAATGGACAACCTCAGGTAGTCAATCAGTTACACAAACGCTCTGGGCCCGCGGCGGACCAACGCCGTTTCATCGCGGCGGGACCGCCGACAGCACCCAGGCGGTAAGAAAACGCGTTGGACGTTCGCTATTCTCCTTGCCTCACGGGGAAGGGGAACCGGGTGAACTGCAGGAAGAGCGTACCTTTTGGCGTCGGATTCGTCCTTATGCTGGTGGTCGCTGGCTATTCGCTGACCAGTGTCCCGCTCGACTGGGACGAGGGCGCCTCGCTCTCCGCCGCGACTCGGTCGCCCGGCGAGCTCTTCCAGTTGGCCAGCTACAAGGACGCGGTGATCACCCCCTTCTACCTGGTGCTCCTGGGACTGGTCGCGATCTTCGGCGAGTCCGATGTGGTCCTGCGCCTGCCCTCGCTCCTGGCGATGGCGGCTGGCGTGGGGGTGACCGCCGAGCTGGGCCGGCGAGCCGCCGGGCAGGCAGCCGGAATCGTGGCCGGCGTCATCTGCTCGGCGATACCCAGCCTGGTGTTCTTCGCCCACACGGCCAGGCCCTACGCTTTTGCATTCCTTTTCGCGACACTTTCATCCCTGCTGCTGCTCACCGCCGTGCGGGTCCCCACCGCGTGGCGTTGGGCGGGGTATGGCCTCTGCCTGGCGCTCACCGGGATTTTTCATCTGGTCGCGCTCTCCGTGGTGGCCGCACATGTGGTGATTCTGGCAATGGCGTGGTGGAAAGAGCGTGATCGCCGGCTCGGGCGGGCGCTTCCGGCGATAGGTGCCGCGCTGGCGGTCGTTGCACCGCTCATGTGGTTGGGCAGAAGCCAGCATCATTCCCAGCTCCACTGGGTGCAGACACCGACCTGGAAGACGATCGTCACGCTGCCCGGCGATATCGCGTACAGCCCGGCCGTGGGGTACCTGTTGCTGCTGCTCGCGGTCAGCGCCTTCGTCGCCTTGCCGACCCGTAGCTACACCGAGCTTGTCGCCCTCGTCACGGTGCCGGTCGCCGCGGTTATCGGGGTCTCGCTGATGGTTCCGGTGTGGGTGCCGCGTTACGGCATCTTCCTCCTCGCGCCTCTTGCGGTGCTGGCCGGCGCCGCCATCACCACTGACCGGGTGCGGGCGGTCGTCGGGCTGCCGCGGCTCGTGCGCGCGGCGGCGATCGTGGGAGTGCTCGCGTTCCTCTCGCTGCCCGCGCAGATGTCGGTACGGCAGACGCACAACGCGCCGGACACCCGCAGCATGGCCTCCGCCATCAATGAGAACGCGGCCACCGGCGATGTCGTCGTCTACACGGACTTCGCCTGGTCGATGCGGCCGACTCTCACGCATTACCTGAATGAGTTGGAGTGGACGCACACCGTCCAGCCACCGGACATTCTGATGAAACAGACGGCGGCTACCACCGGGACGCTGGAGGCGGCCGAGTTCAGCGATATCCAGGGGCGGCTGGCCAGAGCCCGCCGCATCTGGCTCATCGGTCCGGCCGCAGGTGTCTACGGCGCGCCGGGCGACCCGCTGGCCGCGCCCGGCTGGAAGATCAAGTACATTGCGCAGCGTTACGAGGTGCGGCAGACCTACACGTTCCAGACCGGGCGAGCGGTACTGCTCGTGGCGCGAAGCGACTCAACCTGGCCTGCATGAGCCGTCGGCCCCGCCACCCGGTAAGGGCGAGGAGCGTGCCCCTTGCGTTCGCCACCGACTAGTCCGAACGGCTGAGCCTTCGATGGCGTTCATCGGCGAAGATGGGCTGCGTCTTGTCGAGGGCAACGCCGTCCATGTCCTTAGTGGACGTTCATCTCACGGGGAGTCTGACTTTGTTCGGAGTTCGTCGAGTTGGTCGGTCGGTTGTGGCGGGGCTCGCGCTCGCTGCTGTCGCGACCGCCGCAACCGTGTTCGGAGGGGGTGCGGCGTACGCCGGCCCGCCGGACGACAAGAAGGTTCCGGGAATCCTGGGGGCGACCGACAAGGGCGCCATCAAGGACAGCTACATCGTGGTGTTCAAGGACACCAGGGCCACGCCGGCTGAGGTCGGCGCCAGCGCCGCGGCGCTGACCAAGCGGTACGGCGGTGCGGTGTCCCGCACGTACACGCACACGATCCGGGGTTTCGCGGCCCGGATGAACGAGGCGCAGGCCAAGCGGCTGGCTGCCAGCCCCGAGGTCGCGTACGTGGAGCAGAACCGCAAGGTGTCGAAGAGTGACACCCAGCTGAACACGCCGTCGTGGGGGCTGGACCGGCTGGACCAGATCTTCGCGCCGCTGAACAAGCGGTACACGTACCCGAACACGGCGAGCAACGTGCACGCCTACGTCATCGACAGCGGCATCCGCATCACCCACCAGGAGTTCGGCGGGCGTGCCAGCCACGGCTACGACTTCGTCGACAACGACCCGGTCGCCGACGACTGCGACGGGCACGGCACGCACGTCGCGGGCACCATCGGCGGCACCACCTACGGTGTGGCCAAGGCCGTGAAGCTGGTGGGTGTGCGGGTGCTCGACTGCGCCGGCAGCGGCTCGTACGAGGGTGTCATCGCCGGTATCGAGTGGGTGACCGCGAACGCGGTCAAGCCGGCGGTGGCGAACATGAGTCTCGGCGGTGAGTTCAACGCCGCGGTCGACGCGGCGGTGGAGGCGTCCATCGCCTCCGGCGTCACGTACGCGGTCGCCGCCGGCAACAGCGCCGACGACGCCTGCCTGTACTCGCCGGCCCGCGCGGCATCGGCGATCACGGTGGGCGCCACGGACGAGGTCGACTTCCGCGCCTCGTTCTCCAACTACGGGCCCTGTGTGGACATCCACGCGCCGGGGCACCACATCCCGTCCTCGGTGGCTACCAGCGACACCGCGATCGACAAGTACAGCGGCACCTCGATGGCCAGCCCGCACGTCGCCGGCGCCGCCGCGCTGCTGCTGTCGGCGAACCCGTCCTGGGCGCCGACCCAGGTGCGCAACGTCATCGTCTACGGTGGCACCCGACGGGTCGTGCGGAACACCGCCGCCTACAACACCAGCGACGTGATGCTGCGCATCGGCACCACCGCCGTGCCGCATGTCACCGGCATGCGGTCCCTGACCAACGGCAAGAACGTCTCGGTCGGGGCCGGCGGCACCCAGCCGCTGACCGCCAGCCAGCCGATGAACCAGATGGGCGACTCGGAGAAGTTCACCGTGGTCGACGGCGGCAGCGGCTACATCGCGTTCGCGTCCTGGGCCAACGGCAAGTACGTCACCGCCACCGCCGGCGGCACCAGCGCACTGTACGCCAACAGCAGCACCATCACCGACGCCCAGCGGTTCCAGGTCGTCATGAACGGCGACGGCACCGTCAGCCTGATCGCCAAGATCAACGGCAAGTACGTCACCGCCCCGTCCGGCGGCACCCTGCCACTGATCAACAACGCCACCACCATCGGTGTAGCCGAGAAGTTCATCTGGGCCTCACCGGCCGCGGTCGTCGTGCTGCGCGCAGCCGTCAACAGCAAGTTCGTCACCGCGGCGGACGCCGGCAGGAGCGCCCTGATCGCCAACTCCACCGTGATCACCGACTGGCAGAAGTTCGACATGCTCGACATGGGCGGCGACGCCGTCGCGCTGCGGTCCCACGTCAACCGGCGCTTCGTCAGCGCGCCGTCGGGCGGCACCCAGCCGCTCATCGCCAACGCCACCGCGGTCGGCACGGCGCAGTCGTTCTGGCTCTACCACTGGGGTGACGGCAGCCTGCTGTTCCAGTCCCAGACCAACTACAACGTGGTGCAGGCACCGAACGGTGGCAACTCGCCGCTGATCGCCAGCTTCGACCCGTCCGTGGCCGAGCCGGGCCCCTCGACGATGTTCACCTACGAGGTCCTGAAGGTCGGCTGAGCACCAGCGACCGAAGACCGCGTCCTGACGCGACAGGTCCAGTGGGCCGCCGAGACACGCGCGATGCGCGTCCCGGCGGCCCACCCGCGTCATGGCGACACCACGGGCGTACGCGCGCCCGGATCTCCGCCCGGTCAATCGTCGTGGTGGCGACGGCGACACCGGTACCGCGCCCGAATCCGCCACCACCAGCGAGGATTCCGACCCCGCCAGGTGCCGCTCGGGTGCTGCGCCCCGGGATTCTGCCGCGTCACGGGCGTCGCATACATTTGCTGGCATGGCCGACGTCTCGTTGCTCCTTCGTCGTGCCGGCTTCGGTCCCACCTCCTCCGAGCTGGCCGCGGCAAAGAAGGCGGGGTACGAGGCGACCGTCGCCGCCCTGACCGCGCCGACAGCGCCGGACGTGGGGGCGCTGAGGGCTCCGATGCCGGAACTCGGCCCGGATCCCTTCGCCGGGTTGTCGGACCCCACCCCCAGCCAGCGGAGCAAGGGGGATGAGGAGCGCCGGGAGCAGACGAAGCGGATCACCCAGTGGTGGCTGGACCGCCTCACCGTCGCAGACCACCAGACCCGCGAAAAGCTGTGGTTCTTCTGGCATGGGCACTGGGCCACCTCGGTCCGGAAGGTGATCCGTCCACAACTGATGCTTGTGCAGCACAAGAACCTGCGCAGCTCGCTCGACTTCGCGGTGATGGCACATCGGATGATCACCGACCCGGCGCTCATCTACTGGCTCGACGGGCAACTCAACACGCGGACCGCCCCCAACGAGAATCTCGGCCGCGAGTTGCTGGAACTCTTCATGTTCGGCATCGGCAGGTACACCGAACGGGACGTGAAGGAGGCGGGCCGCGCCCTGACCGGCTGGAAAATCGACTACGACCGGGGCCGTACATACTTCAGTCCGGCCTCGCACGACGACGGAATGAAGAGCATCCTCGGCGTGCGGAAGAAATTCGACGCGCACTCGCTGGTCGATTTCCTGCTCAGGCACGAGAGGTGCGCGGGCTTCATCGCCGAGCGGCTGTGGTTCCGTTACGCCTCGTCGACCGAGCCGATCCCGAAGTCCACCCGCGACAGCATGGTGCTCGCGTTTCCAGACTCGATGTCGATGCTGCGGAAGCTCTTCGAGGACGACGCATTCCCGGCCAGCGCCGGCAGGCTGGTGAAGCAGCCGACGGAATGGTTCGTCGGCGCGATGCGGCAGTTGGGTCTGCGGCCGGGAAAGCTGTCTGACGACATGCTGACGTACGCCCTCAACGCACTGGAACGGCTGGGACAGTTGCCGTTCGCGCCCCCGAGCGTCGAGGGGTGGCCCGCGGGAGCGGATTGGTTGACGGTCGGGGCGGCGCAGGTCCGCCTGAACCTCGCCGGTCGGATCGCCCAGTTGGTTCCGGCTCGACGGCTGACTCCGGAGTACATGGCGCACGTCCTAGCCGTCGAGACGTGGACCAACAGGACGTATTCGGCCCTGAAGGGCACCGACGACCCGCAGCGCTTGCTGACCCTCGGGTTGGCGAGCCCGGAATATCTGGTGACGTGACATGGACGCTCTGACACGACGCAGGTTCCTTCTGGCTTCCGGCGTGGCCGGAGGCGGCGCCATCGCCGGGTTGGGGGCACTGGGCCTGACGGACCTCCTGCGGACGGCGAGCGACGCGTCCGCGCGGGAAGATCACCGGAAGACACGCAAGCTGGTCGTCGTCACGCTGTACGGCGGCAACGACGGCCTCAACACGGTCGTCCCCTACGCGGACTCGGCGTACTACGCGGCCCGGCCTGAGCTGGCCTACGCGCCTGATCGAGTGCTCCGGCTCGACGATTCGCTCGGGTTGAACCCGGTGATGAAGGGCTTGAGTCGACTCTGGAGCGAACAGCGCCTGGCCGTCGTTCTCGGGGTCGGATATCCCAAACCGGACCGGAGCCATTTCCGATCCATGGACATCTGGCAGACCGCCTCACCGAGCGGCCCGACCACCTCCGGCTGGGTCGGCCGATGGTTGGACGGCATCAAGGCCGCGCCGGAGGCTGCGGTGAGCTTCGAGCCCATGCTCCCGCCGTTACTCGTGGGGGAGACCCGTACCGGGGCTTGCGTGAGCATCGGCGGGCTCAAGCTGCCGGCCGGAGTCACCACGGAGTTGATCGGGGTGCTGGGGCGGCGGGAGCCGAACGAATCCGAGATGCAGGCACGGGCCGCGGACGCCTATGCGAATCTCGTCAAGATCGACCAGCTCATCCGGGATGCCGAGGCGGTGGACGCCCCGGCGGACGCCACCGCGGAACCGGACATCGCGGCCACGGGCACGGGTGGCGCGAACCTCCTCTCCGAACAGCTCTCCCGCGTGGCTCAGTGCGTCGAGGCCGGGGTCCCGACCCGCGTGTACTCGGTGAGTCTCGGCGGGTTCGACACACATGCGGTGGAGCGGCCCGGCCACGAGCTGCTGTTGCGCCAGCTCGACCAGGCGTTGACCAGCTTCGCGGCCAGGCTGGCGCAGACCGAGGCCGGACGACGGGTGACCGTGGTCGTGTACAGCGAGTTCGGTCGGCGGGTCCGGGCGAACGCCTCGGACGGCACTGACCACGGAACCGCCGGACCCGTCTTCGTGCTGGGTCCCCAGGTGACGGGCGGGCTCTACGGAGAGCAGCCGAGCTTGACCGACCTGGATGACGGCGACCTCAAGGCGACGACCGACTTCCGGGATGTCTTCGGCACGCTGCTGGCCTCGGTGCTGGACGCGGACCCGGCACGCTATCTGGTCGGAGGGTACGAGCCGACGATGCTGCCGTTCGTCGTGCGCGACTGACACCTGACCGCCCGCGGGCGCCCTGCTGGCCGAGCACGCGGGCTCTCGCTGCCGACCCGACACCGGTCACCGCATCCGGCCGACCACCTGGGGACCGCTTCCGCTACTGACCGATCGCCGGGTCAACGACCCCCGGCACGGAACACCTCGGTGACGGTGCGGAGCACCACCTTGACGTCCAGCCAGAGCGACCAGTTCTCGATGTAGTAGTTGTCGAACCGCGCCCGGTCGGAGATCGGGGTGTCGCCCCGCAGGCCACTGACCTGCGCGAGCCCGGTGAGCCCGACCGGGACGCGGTGGCGCGCCGCGTACGTCGGGTACTCGGCCGAGAACTTCTCGACGAAGTACGGCCGCTCCGGGCGCGGCCCGACCACGCTCATGTCGCCGCGCAGGATGTTCCAGAGCTGCGGCAGCTCGTCCAAGGACGTGCGCCGCATGAACCGCCCGATGGGGCCCACCCGCTTGTCGTTCGCGATGGACCAGTTCGTCTGGGACTCCTGTTCGTTCACCGGTCGCATCGAGCGGAACTTGATGACCTTGAACGGCTTGCCGTACCGGCCGATCCGCTCCTGGTAGAAGAAGATGCCAGGGCCGCCGTCGATGAATGTCGCGATGGCGCAGAGCAGCAGCACCGGGCTCAGCGCGATCAGCGCGACCGCGGCGAACAGCACGTCGGAGGCCCGCTTGATGGCCCACCGCGGGCCGGAGAGCGAGATGTCACCGATCTTGACGATCGGGATGGCTCCGATGTGGTCGGGGTATCCGCCGTGGTGGGAGCGGGAGCCCCACAGCCGCGGCACGGCCCAGAGGTCGCAGCGTGAGCTGCGCGGCCGGAGCAGGGTCTCCATGAGGGTGGACTCGATGCAGTCCGGGTCGGCGATGACCAGGACATCGCACTCCAGCAGCCGGATCAGGTGTTCGAGGTCGTTCAGGGTGCCGCTCAGCGGGAGCGCCCCGATGCCCTGGCGGGCCGGGACGTCGACGCACCCGACGAACCGCAGACCGTACTGAGGGTAGCGGCGCAGCAGCCGGGCGAGTTCGAGCCCGACGGGCCCGCTGCCGATGATGATGGCGTTGTGCTCCACCCACCGGCGCTTGCGTACGAGCTTGGTGAGCGACCTGCTGACCGTCCGGCCGAGGATCACCAGCCCCGCCGAGAGCGCGACGCCGCGCATGAACCCACCAACGTACTCCACCGAGGAGTGTCGCTCCGCCGCGATGATGGCCACGACCGCGGCGGAGGCCAGCAGCCGCCCGCAGAGGCTCGGCAGTTCGTCGAGGATGCTCACGTGCCGGCGCGCCCGGTAGAGCCCGCCGGCCGCGAAGATGGCGACGGTGAGCGTGGCGTTGGCCAGCGTCCCACGCCAGTAGTTCTGCGAGAGCAGCAGCGGCGCGAGCAGCGCGGCGACGTCGATGGGGAGCGTCATCATCCAGGCGCGTACCCAGCTCGTCCCGGCCGCGGCTCGGGACTTGGCGTACGGCAGGACCGTGGTCGTGTCCAGACCGGAGCGGAGTGCGGCCTCCTGGTCGTCGGTCTCCGGGCCGGCTGGTGCCGGGAAATCCTGGTCAGCGACGGCATGGTGCCGCGATGTGGCCGTCCGCTGCGCCATGTCGCCGAGGTGCGGCGTGGGCGCGGACGGGCTCGTCACCGGCTGGCTTGACATGGTTGACCCTCCCCCGTGAAGCCCTTCGAGACGTGTAGCGACTCGGAGGGCGACCGCAGGATATGACCGGCCGGAGCCTGCCGCCACAGCCGGCAGGCCAGTTCACGTTCCTACTTTGCGGCGGACAGAATTTCCGGCACCGCGTCGCGGCGGACCGCGTCGTAGAAGGGCTCGACCTTCTCGGTGCTGGCGAACACGACACTCTCGCTGCCGACCCGACCGGTGCCCTTCGTCGGGCTGGTCAGGAAGGTGAGGTTGCCGCCACGCAGCCCGCGCAGATCCATTGCCATGCTGACCAGCGACATCTTCTCGTCCACCGACACCGCGCTGGAGGTGGCCTTCACGAAGGAATTGAGCCGGGCCGGGTTCGTGACGATGCCCCCGGAGACCGCCTTGTCGAGGATCGCCTTGATCACCTGCTGCTGGTGTCGGATCCGGGCGAAGTCGCCGTCGGCGAACTGCTTGCGCTGCCGCGAGTAGTCCAGCGCCGCCTCTCCGTCCATCCGCTGCACGCCCTTGTGGAAGGTGCGCATCGGCGGATGGATCGAGGTGAACGTCTTCTCCACGTCGATCTCGATGCCGTCGAGCGCGTCGATGATCTCCTTGAAGCCCGCGAAATCGATGATCATGACGTGGTCGACCCGGACCTTCGTGAACGACTCCACGGTCTGCACCATGAGCGGCACCCCACCCCACGCGTACGCGGCGTTGATCTTCGCGTCGCGCCCGCCGTGCCGGCCGTCCTTCGACCGGGGGACGTTCACCCAGGTGTCTCGCGGAATCGAGATGAGCTGTGCGCTCGACCGGTCGTTCGGGATGTGGGCCAGGATGATGCTGTCGGTGCGGGAACCGCCGGTGCTCTCCGGGTCGCGGGAGTCGCTGCCCAGGATCATGATGTTCATGGCGCCCTTCGCCACGATCTGCGGGCGGGACTCCTCCGGCACCCCGGCAAAGGCGTCGACGCGCTCGATGTCGGAATTGATCGAGCGGAGGTAGAGGCCGCCCGCGATCAGGCCGCCGCCGCCGAGCAGCGACACCACGAGCAACGTGATCAGCGCGATCTTCCGCCAGCGGCGCCGCCGCGGGCGCGGTTCCTCGGTCGGTTCCAGTTCGGGCTGGCCCTCGAAGAACTGGGTACGTTCAGGATCAGCGAACTGTTGGCGATGAGGCATGACGCGATGCTACTGACTGCTGTGCCGGCCTGCGTACCCCCGTCCGGCGGCGGTGCGCGCCCGACTCGCTGAATCGATGCTCACCCCCCGCTGTTTCCCTCGGGCTGGTAGAACCCTCCCGTGGACGCAACGAAGCTCCGACGGGCCATCGCCCGCACCCCACTCGCCCCGGTCGCCGCCTTCCCCAAGCGGCTGGCCAGGGTCGCCCGCCACGACGCCAAGGTGCTCCGGACCTCGGCGCGCTGGCTGGTCACGTCGCGCGAACATCACAACTACACCTACGACCTGACCAAGCTGAGTCGCCACCACCTCGCCTGGTTCGTCAGCGTGGTCTGCGACATTCCGGTCAAGCAGGTCCGCGCCTACCTGGACGAGATCGAGTCGGACGACCGGCTGCGGCAGCACATCCAGCAGGCCACCGCCGGCGCCGCCCGACGGGGTCTGGCCGACAAGCAGGTCCGCTACGCCCGCCGGATCGGCTGGTACGCCATCGCCCGGGCCACCCGCCCCGCGCACGTGGTGGAGACCGGCGTCGACAAGGGACTCGGCAGCTGCGTGCTCGCCGCCGCGCTGCTGCGCAACGCCGCCGAGGGGCACCCCGGTCGGGTCACCTCGCTCGACATCAACCCCGAGGCCGGCTACCTGGCCCGCACCGCACCCTGGTCCGAGGTGGTCGACCTGGTGATCGGCGACTCGATCGCCTCGATCGCCGCGCTGGACCGGCCGGTCAACCTCTTCCTGCACGACAGCGACCACAGCCGGGCCCACGAGAGGCGCGAGTTCGAGGCCGTGGAGAGCAAGCTCGCCCCCGGTGCGATCCTGCTCACCGACAACGTCACCGCCACCAACGTCCTCGCCGAGCACGCCGAACGCACCGGCCGGCGGTTCCTCGCCTACCGGGAGACCCCGGCCAACCACTGGTACCCGGGGGACGGCATCGGCGTGGCATGGTGACCGGATGCGGCTGAGCGCCATCCACACGTACCCGGTCAAGGGTTCTCACCGGCTCGACCACGACGACGCCCGCGTGCAGCCGTGGGGGCTGGCCGGCGACCGGCGCTGGATGGTGGTCGACGCCGACGGCGTCGGCGTCACCCAGCGGGAGACCAGCCGGCTGGTCGCGCTGCACGCCACGCCCCGCGACGGCGGCCTGCTGCTGCGCGCCGAGGGGCGGCCCGACCTGGACGTGCCCGAGCCGGCCGGCGGCGACCCGGTCGCGGTGCGCACCTTCCGCAACCGGAAACTGCCGGTCCCCGCGCTGCCCGCCGGGCCGGCGGCCGACGGCTGGCTCGGCGCGCTGCTCGGCCGGCCGGTCCGGCTCGTCTGGCTGGCCGAGCCGACCCGGCACATCCCCGCGGCCGACCGGGAACACGACACCGGCGACCAGGTCAGCTTCGCCGACGCCTACCCGCTGCTGCTGGCCAGCAGCGCCTCCCTCGACGCGCTCAACGACTGGCTCGCCGAGGCCGGCGAGGAGGCCGTGCCGATGACCCGGTTCCGGCCCAACCTGGTGGTCGACGGCGCACCGGCCTGGGCCGAGGACGGCTGGGCCGGGCGAGGGCTGCGCATCGGCGGCGTCCGCTTCCGCGCCGCCGGGCCCTGCGACCGCTGCGTGGTGACCACCACCGACCAGGAGACCGGGGTACGCGGGAAGGAACCGCTGCGCACCCTCGGCCGGCACCGCAACGTCCAGCAGAAGCTCCTCTTCGGACTCCACCTGGTGCCCGAGGAGACCGGAACGCTGGCCGTCGGCGACCCGGTGCGCGTCGACGGCTGACCGGCCGCCGCGGCGTCGTCCGGTCAGGGGCTTGCCGGCCGCCCCGGCGCGATCGATGATGGCCGAAACGGCCACACCGACGAAGGAGTCGACATGCCGGTGATCCACCAACCCCGGGTGGCGTGGGACGCGGCCCGGGTGCTCGTCGGGGCGGTGGCCGACGACGCCGTCCTCGACCGGCTCGGCGCCGGGCTCGGCGAACTGCTCGGGCCCGGCTACGAACAGTCGCTGCGCGAGACCCGGGACCGGCTGCGCTGGAACACCGACGGCGACCGGCTGCTGGTCGAGGCCGGCCTGTGGCGGGTCCGGCTGGAGGACGCGCTGCGCACCCGCCCGGAGGTCGCCGAGCCGGTCCGGCAGCTGACCGAGGCCTGCGCCCGGCTGCTGCGCGACCGCCAGCTCGCGGGTTAGCTGACACGGGTCAGTCCCTTCCCGACGGTGACGGGAAGGGACTGACCGTCAGCCGGTCCCGGCCATCGCCGCGAGGCGGCGCGCGAGCAGGGCGACGGCCTCCCGCAGTTCCGGCGGCTCCAGCACCTCCGCCTCGAAGCCCAGCCGGGCCACGTGCATGGCGATCCAGTCCAGCTGCTCCCCGCCGACGACCAGCACGCACCACCCGTCGCGATCGTCCTCGACGCGCCCCACCTGGGGCGGCACCAGCTCCCGCACCCGGTCGGCGCGGGCGTGCACCCGCACCCGGGCGAGATACCGGTAGGGCGCCTCGGTCACCGACCGCTGCACGAAGGCGACCGGGTCCGGATGCGCCCTCGCCCGGAAGCGCCAGGTCGTCGCCACCACCTCGCGCATCCGGTCCAGCCGGAAGGTGCGCCAGTCGTCGCGGTCGACGTCCCGGGCCATCAGGTACCAGCGGCGGCCGGTGGTGACCATCCGCACCGGCTCGACCGTGCGCTCGCGCTCCCCGCCGTCGCGGCCGGCGTACCGGAACCGCACCCGCACGGCGTCGCGACAGGCCCGGGCGAGCGTCACCAGCAGCTCCGCGTCGATCTGGACCCCGGGGCCGACAAGGGTCTCGGTGGCGCCGTGCACCGCCCGCACCTCCGCGCGCAGTCGGGACGGCATCACCTGGTCGAGCTTCGCGAGCGCCCGCAGTGCCGCCTCGCCCGCCCCGGCGACCGTGCCCCCCGACGCCAGCCGCAGGGAAACGGCCGTCGCGATCGCCTCCTCGTCGTCGAAAAGCAGCGGCGGCAGCCGGGTGCCCGCGCCGAGCTGGTAGCCGCCGCCGACGCCCGCCGTCGCGTGCACGGGGTAGCCGAGCGCGCGCAGCCGCTCCACGTCGCGGCGCACCGAGCGGTCGGTGACCCTGAGCTCGGCGGCGAGCTCGGCCGCGGTCCAGGACGGCCGCCGTTGCAGCAGCCCCAGCAACCGCAGCACCCGCTCGGTCGTCGCCTCGACGGTCACCCGCTCATCGTTCCACAGATAGCGGACCGACCCTGTCCGCTATCCGCGGGAGGCTGGAACCATGACCGACCAGACCTGGAACCCCCTGCTCCGGGACCAGCTCGCCTGGCACTGGACCAGGCAGTTGCGCGACCGCCTCGACGGACTCACCGACGACGAGTACTTCTGGGAGCCGGTGCCCGGCTGCTGGAGCGTGCGACCGCGCGGCACCGCCGCCGCACCGGTGCAGGCCGGGACCGGCGCGATGACCATCGACTTCGCGATGCCCGAGCCGGACCCGCCACCGTTCACGACGATCGCCTGGCGACTCGGGCACGTGATCGTCGGCGTGCTCGCGGTGCGCAACGCCGCGTACTTCGGCCGCGCGCCCACCGACTACCAGTCGTTCGAGTACGCCGAAACCGCGACCGGGGCACTGGCCCAGCTCGACCGGGAGTACGCCACGTGGCTGGCCGGGGTCGAGTCCCTCGGCGAGACCGGCCTCGACCGCCCGTGCGGGGAGGCGGAGGGACCGTACGCCGAGCGTCCTCTGGCGGCGCTGGTGCTGCACATCAACCGCGAACTGATCCACCATCTGGCCGAGGTGTGCCTGCTGCGCGACCTCCACCGGCACACTCACCAGCAGACCCGACGGGAGACGAGCTGACATGGCCCGCGACGTACAGATCACTTTCGACTGCGCCGACCCGGCCGGGTTGGCGGCCTTCTGGGCCGAGGCCCTCGGCTACCGGCTGCAGGACCCGCCCGGCGGCTTCGAGTCGTGGGAGCGGGCTCTGGAGGCGATGGGCGTGCCGCCCGAGAGCCGCAACGACGCCTCGGCGCTGGTCGACCCCGAGGGCTCCGGGCCGCGGCTGTTCTTCCAGCGGGTGCCCGAGCCCAAGCAGGCCAAGAACCGCGTGCACCTCGATGTGCGAGCCGCCCCCGGGCTCGCGGGCGACGCGCGGATGGCGGCCCTGGAGGCGGAGGCCGACCGGCTCGCCAACCATGGCGCCACCCGGCTCAGCCGCCACGAGCCCGCTCCGCCGCTCGCCGCCGGTCACATCGTGATGGCCGACCCCGAGGGCAACGAGTTCTGCCTCGACTGATCAGGCCGCACGGCCGGGCCGTCGCCCATCGGCGCGGTCCGGCCGCTCGCGGCCACCCCCTACCCGCCCCTGGTCAGGCGGCGGCGCTCCGATCAACCAGGTCCAGCCACATCAGGATCTCGTCGCGGTCGTCGCCGGGGGCGACGCGCAGCGCGCCGGGCAGCCGCCCGATCTCCCGGTAGCCGAGCCCCCGGTAGAACCGGTCCAGGCCGAGGCCGTCGCGCAGCGTCACGTGCAGCGCCTCCCAGCCCAGCTCGCGGCCGAGCCGCTCGGCCTCGCGCATCAGCGCGGCACCGTATCCGCGGCCCTGGGTGCCAGGGTGCACCATCACCCGCTTCAGCACGCACCAGTGCGACTTCAGGTCGAACCGGTTGTCGCTGAAGATCAGCACGGCGACCAGTCGCTCGCCCGCGTACCCGGCCAGCAGCCGGTCCGGGCCGTCGACGATGCCGGCGAACGCCGGGTCGGCGGCGGCGCGGACCTCGGTCGCGGTCACCGGCGCCACGAAACCGACCGCACCGCCGGCGTTGCTGACGTCGACCCAGAGCGCGACGACCCGCTCGCGCAGCTCGGGGGTCAGCTCGGGGTCGAGGACGAAACGCAGACTCACGCCCGCCATCCTGGCCCGGCCGGTGCGCCGGTCGCCCGCGATCGTGACGCTCCCGACAGCACCGGCGCACGGCGTGGCCGGCGGGGATGTCGAGACTGCGACAGCCCCGCGGCCCGCAACCACCATCGGTGCGGAAGAGGGGACTTGAACCCCTACGCCCTCACGGACACAGGTTCCTAAGACCTGCGCGTCTGCCGATTCCGCCACTCCCGCCTGCGTCCGAGAGTCTAGAGCGTCTGGCCGCGACGGTGTTGAGGCCTTCCTCTCGAAGGATGTTCGAGATCGTTCCGTGACTGACGCGGCATCCGCCCGGCAGCTCGCGAAGCAGACGCGCCAGCGGCTTCGGCCCGAGTTCCGGGTGCGCCAGCGCTTGGCTGAGCACCAGTCCCCGCTTGACGGACGGCGACTGGACAGCGGGTCGCGGCGCGATCAGTCCGGCCTCGCGCAGGCGCCCACGCGCCTGGTACAGATGGGCGCGGGAGCAGCCGAGGTCGCGGGCGGCTGTGGTGATCGTCAGCTGCCCCGCGTCCACGCGCTCGAAGAGTTCGACAAGATGCTGGTCTGCCAGGCCCGTGCGGGAGCCGGAACGGGTTCGCCGCCGAGCGGCTGATCCAGGGGTGGCCTCGACCGGTGGGCTCCCAGCCTGAACCCGTCGGTTGCGCCCGGCGTAGGTCGCGGTCTGGCAGTGGCAGTTCGGGCAGAGGATGCGCAGGTTCGGCGGGCGGTTGTCGAGAAAGTCGCCGTTGACGTGGTCGACGTGCAGGACGAGCGGCCGGCCCCGCCACCTCGGCCCGATGCCGCACTCCTCGCACTCTTCCGGCACGCCGATGGTGCCGAGGGCCCACTTCAGCCGGGTGCCGGGAGTGCGGCGGGATCCCTCGGGCAGGCGTACCAGCAGCTGCCCGGAGGTGGTGCGCCGCTCACCCCGGCGGCCGCGGTGGTGGGCGCTGCCGGTGAAGTGGGAGGTGTCGATGCCGAAGCGCTTGAGTTGGCGGCTGATGTGTGCGTGCGAGCCACCGCTGACCCGTACGCCGAGCAGCCGCATCACCTCGGTGACACTGCGCGCGACCGCCGCCGCGGCGGCCAGCGCCTCGGGACTGTACTTGTACCGGACCACGTACGCACGGTAGTGGCCCAATACGACAGCCTCAGTCCAGGCCGAGTTCCCGGCGCAGCTTGGCGACGTGCCCGGTGGCCTTGACGTTGTAGAGCGCGCGTTCGATCTTCCCGTCCGCGTCGATCACGAAGGTGGAGCGGATCACGCCGGTCACCGTACGCCCGTACATCTGCTTCTCGCCGTAGGCGCCGTACGCGGTGAGCACGCCCTTGTCGGTGTCGGAGACCAGCGGGAAGGTGATCGCGTCGCGCTCGCGGAACTTCGCCAACTTCTCCGGCTTGTCCGGGGAGATGCCGACCACCTCGTATCCGGCCGCCTGGAGCGAGGCGAGCGAGTCGCGGAAGTCGCAGGCCTGCTTGGTGCAGCCGGGCGTCATGGCTGCCGGGTAGGCGTACAGCACGACCTTGCGTCCGCGCAGGTCGGCCAGGGAGAGGGTGTCCCCGGTGTCGGTGGGGAGGCTGAACTCGGGCGCGGGGTCGCCGGGAGAGAGTCGCTCGGGCGCGGTCATGGCAGAGACCCTACCGCCGTCCGGCGCGACCGGGCCGGGGGCGGCGCGCCGGGCGTGGACGGGCCGACCGACCCCAGCGCTCCCGCCGGCCGACCGGCCCCGGCGACCGACCCGTGCCGGCGACCGGCGATCGTGATCAAGACCATGGCTTGTTGCAAGGTATTGGCAACAGCGATGCGTGGGAAATAGGCTGAGCCCGCCGGCGTGGAGAGGCCCGCCGTCGCGTGGGAGGTCGCGTGGAAACCCTGGCGATGCACATCTCGAACGGGATCATCGACGGTCCCGTCGCCGCGGTGTTCGCGGCGACAGCGCTGGCCGCGATGACGCTCTGCGTCCTGCGCGGCCGGCGCGACCTGGACGACCGGCTGGCCCCGATGGCGGGCCTCGTCGCCGCCTTCATCTTCGCCGTGCAGATGCTCAACTTCCCGATCTTCACCGCCGGCGTCAGCGGCCACCTGCTCGGCGGGGCGCTCGCCGCGATGCTGGTCGGCCCGTGGGTCGGCGCGCTCTGCGTGGCGGTGGTGCTGGTCGTGCAGGCGCTGGTCTTCGGTGACGGCGGCGTGGCCATGCTCGGGCTCAACATCACCAACATGGCGGTCCTCGGCACCGCCGCGGCGTACCTGCTGATCGCGCTGCTGCTGCGGGTGCTGCCCCGCACCCCGGGCGGTCTCGGCGTGACCGCCTTCGTCTCCGCGCTGGTCAGCGTGGTGGTCGCGTCGATGGGCTTCGTGTTCCAGTACTGGCTCGGCGGCACCACCGACCTGGGCGGCAACCTGGGCGGCCTGGCCGGCACGATGGCCGGCGTGCACCTGCTGATCGGCATCGGCGAGGGCCTGATCACCGCGACCACGGTGGTCACCGTCGCCAAGGTGCGACCCGATCTCGTCTACGCGCTGCGCGGGCTGCGGCCCGCGACCGCGCCCGCCGTTGCGGCCGTCGGAGGTGTCCGGTGAGGAAGCGTTCCTGGGGATTCGTCGTCGGCGGGCTGCTGGTGGCCCTGCTGCTCGCCGGGGTGGTGAGCAACTTCGCCTCGTCGCACCCGGACGGCCTGGACTCGTCGCTGCGCGAAGGCTGCACGTTCGACGCCGAGGACAACATCACCGGCGGCAGCTGCCCGGCGCAGCGGGAGCAGGAGCACGAGGTCGGCGGCCCGCTGGCCGACTACGGCATCGCCGGCGTGGACAACGAGTTCCTCTCCACCGGCCTGTCCGGGGTGGTCGGCGTGCTGCTCACCTTCGCCGTGGCCGGCGGCGCGTTCTGGCTGGTCCGTCGCCGGGGCCCGGAGGCCGCCGACGAGGCCGGGGCCGCCGACGAGCGGCAGCGCGCCGGCACCGCCGGCTGAGCGGGGGTACGTCGATGGGCGCCGGGCACGCGCACGTGCTGTACCGGGAGTCCGGCTCCCCGGTGCACCGGCTGCCACCCGAGGTCAAGATCGCGGCGATGGTGGTCTTCACCCTCGCCGTGGTGGCCACCCCGCGCGCGGCGTTCTGGGCGTTCGGCGCGTACGCCCTGCTGGTCGCCGGGGTGGCCGCGCTGGCCCGGGTGGGCCCGGGCTGGCTGCTGCGCCGGGCGCTGATCGAGCTGCCGTTCGTGCTGTTCGCGGTCGCGCTGCCGTTCCTCGGCGCCGGCGAGCGGGTCGACCTGCTCGGCCTGCGGCTGTCCGAGGACGGCCTGTACGGGGCGTGGAACATCCTCGCCAAGGGCACCCTGGGCGTGCTCGCCTCGCTGCTGCTGGCCGCGACCACCACCACCCGGGACCTGATCGTCGGCCTGGACCGGCTGCGCTGCCCGCAGATCCTCACCCAGATCGCCACGTTCATGCTGCGCTACCTGGACGTGCTGGTCGGCGAGGCCCGCCGGATGCGGGTGGCCCGGGTGTCCCGCGGAGACGACCCGCGTTTCCTGTGGCAGCTGCGCGGCTTCGCCGCCGGTGTCGGGGCGCTCTTCCTCCGCGCGTTCGAGCGTGGCGAGCGGGTCTACCTGGCGATGCTGTCGCGGGGCTACTCCGGGCGGATGCCGGCGGTGTGGCAGGGCGCGGGGGCGGCGACGGCCGGGCAGTGGCTGGTCGGGGCCACGGTGCCGGTCCTCGCGGCCGGCGTCGCCGCCGCCGCCGTCGTGCTGTCATGATCGGTCTCGTGCAGCCGACACCTCCCAGCCTGGACGTCCGTGGCGTCCGGTACGCGTACCCGGACGGGCACGTGGCCCTGCACGGGGTCGACCTGACCGTGCCGCGCGGCGAGCGGGTGGCGCTGCTCGGGCCGAACGGCGCCGGCAAGACCACCCTGGTGCTGCACCTCAACGGCATCCTCACCCCGACCCAGGGCAGCGTGAGCGTCGGCGGGCTGGCGGTGAGCCAGGACCGGGCCACCCTGGCCGAGGTGCGTCGGCGGGTGGGGATCGTCTTCCAGGACCCGGACGACCAGCTCTTCCTGCCCACGGTGGCGGAGGACGTGGCGTTCGGCCCGGCCAACCTGGGGCTGCGCGGGGCGGAGCTGGCCGCCCGGGTGGACGGGGCGCTGGCCGCGGTGGGGATGGCCGAGCACCGGGACCGGGCGCCGCACCACCTCTCCTTCGGGCAGCGCCGCCGGGTGGCGGTGGCCACCGTGCTCGCCATGCACCCGGAGATCCTGGTGCTCGACGAGCCCTCGTCGAACCTCGACCCGGCCGCCCGGCGGGAGCTGGCCGAGATCCTCCGCGGCCTGCCGGTGACCCTGCTGATGGTCACCCACGACCTGCCGTACGCGCTGGAACTCTGCGAGCGCTCGGTGATCCTGGACGCCGGCCGGATCGTCGCCGACGCTCCCACCCGCGACCTCCTGGCGGACTCCGACCTCCTGGCCCGCCACCGCCTCGAACTCCCCTACGGCTTCACGCCCACCCCGCGCTAGCGCCCGCGATCTTGCACTTGGCGCCTCGACCAGGGCGGATGTAACCCCGAATCAGGGAAACGTCAGGGGTGGGGCGCGGGTGTGGGGGTGCGGGTGGTGGTGTGCAGGCGGAGGGCGCCGGCCGCGGTGGCGCCGGCGCCGGTGACGAGGACGACCGCGATCAGCAGCCGGGCCGACGTCGCGGGCCAGGGAACGGGGGCGACCGCGCGGGCGAAGACCGCCGCGTTGGCCACCCCGGCGAAGAGCGCCAGGCAGGCGCCGGCCAGCGCCAGCGCGAAGTCGGCGGCCGGCCGGCGGGCCAGCGCGTAGCTCCCGGCGGCGATCGCGCCGAGCCCGGTGAGCAGCGCCCACACCTGCCCGGCCAGCAGCCCGGTGAGCACCCCGCCGACGCCCCGGGCGCCGGCGTCGAGTTCCCGACCCACCGTGAACACGACGGCGGCCAGCCCGCCGGCGACCAGCAGCGCGCCGAGCCCGGCCAGCGCCCGCCCGCCCGGCGCGGACCCGGCCGGCAGCAGCCCGAGCGCGCCCACCGCGAGCAGCCCGACCGTGGCGACCACCCACCAGATGTACGCATCCGGCGGCGGCACCCAGTCGAGCGTGCCGCGGATCTCCACCGGCTCGGTGCCGTCGCGCAGCGGCACCACCCAGTCCCGCACCCGGTGCTCCCGGTCGGGGGCCGCCCGCACCTGCGGCGGCGGGGCGGACTCCCGCCAGAGCGCCCGCTGGTCGTGCCAGCGCACCGTCGACGAGTCGTCGACCCGCCGCCAGTCCGGTGCGGCGGCGGGATCCGCCTCGGCCGGCAGCCTCGTGTCGCCGGCGATGGTCCGGTTCAGGTACGTCGCGGGGGAGCGGAGATTCTCGTACACCCCGTCCGGGCCGATCCGCAGATACGGCTCGCCGGAGTAGCCGAGCACCTGCACGGCGCGGTCGCCGGTGTTGGTCAGCTCCAGCCGCGCGCCCGCCTCCACCACCCGTACGCTCAGCCCCGGCCGGGCCGGGGTGACCGCGGTGACCTCGGTGCGGTAGTCGGTGCCGTCGGGGGCGTCCGCGCCGTGCGCGGCGGCCGGCGCGGCGGTGGCGAGTGTGGCGGTGAGCGCCGCGGCGAGCACCAGCCCGGCGCGGGCCAGCAGGTCCCGGATCACCGGCCCGCCGCCTCCACCGCCGCCTTGATCCCCTCCGGGCTGCGGTCGGCCAACGGCTCGCCGTCGACCAGGATGGTCGGGGTGCCGGTGACGTTGGCCTTGCTGGCCTCCTCGGTCACGTGCTCGGTCCACGGCTTGAAGGTGCCCTCGCGCACGCAGGAGCTGAAGCCGTCCCGGTCCAGTCCGACGCCAACCCCGATGTCGATCAGTTCGTCGTCGCTGAGCCCGGCGCCGCCCTCCGGCGGCTGCCGCTCGAACAGCGCCTTGGCGTACTCCCGGTACCGGCCGCCCTCCGCCGCGCAGCCGGAGGCCGCCGAGGAGCGGGTCGAGTACCCGGTGGTGGAGAAGCGGTTGAGGTAGGCCACCGGGTGGTAGACGACCCGGACCTTGCCCTCGCTGATCAGCTGGTCGATGGTCGGGCCGCTGACCTGCTCGAACTGCTTGCAGGCCGGGCAGAGGAAGTCCTCGTAGATGTCCATGGTGACCGGCCCGGAGCCGGCGACGATCCCGGTGCCGGCCTCGTTCGAGCCGGTCGGCGCGGTGAAGTCGTCGGAGCGCTGGCTGGCGTAGACGCTCCAGCCGATCAGGCCGGCGACCACCAGCACGACCACGGCGGCGATCGACACCCAGAGCGTCCGCCTGCGGCGCTGCTCCCGGGCGAGCTGTTCGCGGACCACCCGGGCCGAACCCTTCTGCCCCTTGCGACTACTCATCCTCGTCCTCCACGGGTGCGTCCCCGGTCAGCCAACCGTCCACCGAGACGGGCGTGCGGGGCCAGATCAGCAGGAATCCGGCCAGCGCCAGGAATCCCAGGTCCCGGAGGATCTCCGGGAGGTAGCTCGGGGCCTGCCCCGCCTGGAGCTGGCCGCCGCTGCCGAAACAGCCGCAGTCGATGGCCAGCCCCCGGCTCCAGGCCGAGGCGATCCCGGCGATGAAGACCACCAGCAGCGCCGCGGAGACCCCGGCGGCGAGCCGGGTGGCCAGGCCGAGCAGCAGCAGTACGCCCAGCGCCAGCTCCACGAAGGGCAGCGCGGCGCCGACCACGGTCGCCACGTCGTACGGCAGGAGTTGGTAGGCGTGCACGGCGCGGCCGGAGGCGGCCAGGTCGTCGACCTTGGAGCCGCCGGCGAGCAGCCAGACGGCGGCCAGGCCGAGCCGGGCGGCGATGCCGAGCCAGGGCCGGACGGCGGGCCAGCGGGCGGCCCCGGTGCTCGGTGCGGTCACGGTCATTGGTCGTCCCGGCTGCGGTGGAAGTTCCCGGTCATCCGGCGAGGGCGTCGCCGACCGCCTCGACCAGGTCGGCGCGGGCCCGGGCCACCCGGGAGCGGATGGTGCCCACCGGCACCCCCTCCACGGCGGCGGCCTCGGCGTACGACAGGCCGAGCAGCTGGGTCAGCACGAACGCCCCGCGCCGCTCGGCGGGCAGCCGGCGGACCAGGTCGGCGGCGCCGAGGTGACCGGCCGGGTCGGGGTGCGGCCGGTCGGTCCAGGCGTGCGCGGCCAGCCGTTCGTCGAGCCGCCGCCGGCGCACCACGGCGCGCAGGTGGTCGGCGCAGGCCCGGCGGGCGATACCGAGCAGCCAGGTCCGGGCACTGGAGCGGCCCTCGAACGCCGGCAGACCCCGGAACGCCCGCAGGTACGTCTCCTGGGTCAGGTCGTCCGCGCTGTCCGGGTCGACCAGGGCGGCGGCGAAGCGCCACACCTCGGCCTGGGTGAGCCGGACGAAGGCGGCCTGGGCGACCGGATCGCCGTCGCGGGCGGCCAGCGCCCACCCGGTCGCCGACTCCCGCGCGGCGGCGCCGGCCGGGTCGGCCGGACCGGCGGCGGTGGCGTCGCGCGGGGCGGGGATCACGACAGACCAGGTTACGCGGCGCCGTGGTACGGGGGAGGGCACTTCGGCTCTTCCATGTCCTGCGCCACGTCGGGAACTTTTCCCGGACCGGGGCCGACTACCCGCTCATGACATGCGACGACGTACGCGCGGCGCTGTCGGCGCGGCTGGACGGCGAGGATCCGCAGATGGCGCCGGCGGCGCTGGACGCGCACACCGACGGCTGCCCGGGCTGCCGGGAATGGCTCGCCCGGGCCGAGCAGGTGACCCGGCTGGTGCGGGTGCAGGCGGTGGCCGTACCGGACCTGACCGCCTCGGTGCTGGCGGCGGTGGCCGCCGACCCGCTGGCCGCCCGGCGGACGGCGGCGGCGGTGCGTGCCCGCCGGCAGATGCTGCGGGTGGCGGTCGGGGTGGCCGCGGTCGCCCAACTGGCCGTCGCGCTGCCGATCCTGCTCGCCGGGCTCGGCGTGTCCGTGGACCCGCACACCAGCCGGGAGATGGCCTCTTTCGACGTGGCGCTCGCGGTCGGTTTCGCGCTGGCCGCCTGGCGGCCCGAGCGGGCCCGGGCGTTCGTGCCGGTGGCGCTGGTGCTGGCGGTCTGCCTGGCCGGCACCAGCGCGGTGGACATCGCCAACTCCACCACCGCCCTGGTGCACGAGGTGGGCCACCTGGCCGCCGTGGTCCAGGCCGGGCTGCTCTGGGCGCTCGGGCGGGCCAGCGGCGAGCCGGACCGGCCGCTGTCGACGGCGGTCGCGGCGGGCCGCGGGTGACGCCGGGTCGCCGCCAGGGGCCGTCGTCGGCGAGCATGGCCGGCATGACTGCCGCCACCCGCCGTTGGTTCGCCCGGCTGACCGCCCTCGCCGGCCTGCTGGTCACCGTCGTCGCCCTGCTGATCGCCCCGGCCACCCCCGCCAGCGCCCACGCGGTGCTGGTCAGCAGCAGCCCGGTCTCCTCGGCCGTGGTGCCGAGCGCCCCGGCCGAGGTGGTGCTGACCTTCAGCGAGTCGGTACGCAAGGTGCCCGGCAAGATCCGGGTCATCGCCCCGGACGGCGACCGGGCCGACCGGGGCGAGCCGACCTTCGAGGGCGCCGTGGTGACCATCCCGGTCGACCCGGCCGCCGGGCGCGGCACCTACCTGGTCAGCTTCCGGGTGATCTCCGCCGACAGCCACCCGGTCTCCGGCGCGTTCACCTACTCGGTCGGCTCGCCCTCGGCGCCGCCGGTCGACCCGGGCGACGACAACCGGGCCGACCCGGTGGTCGGCACCGCCGTCAAGGTCGCCAAGTACGTCGGCTACGCCGGCCTGCTGCTGCTCGTCGGCCCGGCGCTGGTGCTCGCCGCGCTCTGGCCGCGGCGGCTGTCCCGGCGCGGCCCGGCCCGGCTGGCCTGGCTCGGGCTCGGCCTGGTGGCGCTCTCCACCGTGGCGAGCCTGCTGCTCCAGGTGCCGTACACCGCCGGCGGCGGGCTGTTCGACGTGACCGGCGAAGGGCTCAGCTCGGTGCTGGGCAGCACGTTCGGCGCCGCGCACCTGGTCCGGCTGGGCCTGCTGGCCGCGGCGGCGTTCCTGCTCCGCCCGCTGTTCGCCGGCCCGGTCGGCCGGGCCGACCTGGTCATCCTCGGCGTCCTCGGCGCGGCCGCGTTGCTCACCTGGCCGGTGGCCGGGCACCCGGCGGCCTCGCCCGCGCCGGCGGTCTCGGTGGTTGTCGACGCGGTGCACCTGGGCAGCATGGCGGTCTGGCTGGGCGGGCTGGTGATGCTCGCCGGGTTCCTGCTGCCCCGGGCCGACGAGCGGGAGCTGGGTGCCATCCTGCCGATCTGGTCGCGCTGGGCGGCGCTGGCCGTCTCCGCGCTGCTGCTCGCCGGCACCGTCCAGGCGCTGATCGAGGTGGCCACCCCGAGCGCCCTGGTCGACACCACCTACGGGCGGCTGGTGCTGGCCAAGGTCGGGCTCTTCGCGCTGGTGATCGCGGTGGCCGCGTACTCCCGGCAGCTGGTCCGCCGGCGGATCGGGCCGGAGCGGCCCGGGCAGGTGCGCCGGGCCGTCTGGGTGGAGCTGGCGATCGCCGCCGTGGTGCTCGGCGTGACCGCGACCCTGGTGCAGATCACCCCGGCCCGCACCGCCGTCACCGACACGGCCGGCACCAGCGCCGGCTACTTCTCGACCACGGTGTCCAGCCCGCTCTTCTCCCTCCAGGTTGAGATCGACCCGGCCGAGCGGGGCAACAACTCGGTGCACTTCTACGCGTACACGACGGACAACCGGCCGCAGCCGGTGGTCGAGTGGAAGGCCACCGCCGCGCTGCCGTCGGCCGGGATCGAACCGATCGAGATCCCGCTGCTGCCGCTGACCGACAACCACGCCACCGGCGAGATCAACCTGCCGGCGGCGGGGGAGTGGCAGCTGCGCGTCACCGCCCGTACGTCCGACATCGACCAGGCCACGGTGACCGCCACCGTGCCGATCCGTTAGAGAGGTACCCGTTCATGATCCGTCACCGGCGTTCCCTGACCGCCGCCGCGGCGTTGGCGCTCGGCGCCGTCGCCACGGCCGTTTTCGGCTTCGCGGCGCCCGCGTCGGCCCACGTCACGGTCAACCCGAAGGAGGCGACCCAGGGCGGCTACGGCCGGTTCGCGTTCCGGGTGCCGAACGAGAGCGACACGGCGTCGACCACCAAGGTGGAGGTGGTGCTGCCGGAGAACGCGCCGGTCGGCTCGGTGTCGACGATGCCGGTGCCGGGCTGGACGGTGGCGGTAGAGAAGCGCAAGGTCGACCCGCCGGTGGAGGTGCACGGCAGCCAGCTCAGCGAGGTGGTCTCCAAGCTGACCTGGACGGCCACCGCGGACGCGGCGGTCAAGCCCGGCCAGTTCCAGGAGTTCCCGGTCTCGATGGGGCCGCTGCCGCAGGTGGACCGGATGGTCTTCAAGGCGCTGCAGACCTACTCCGACGGCACCGTGGTGCGCTGGATCGAGGAGCCGACCCCCGGCGCCGAGGAGCCGGAGAGCCCGGCGCCGGTGCTCACCCTCACCGCCGCCAGCCCGTCGGCCGGCCCGACCGCCGGGGCCGCCGCGGCGCCGGTGGACGACGACGATGACGACGAGGCCGAGGGCGACGACGCGGTGGCCGTCGGCCTCGGCATCGCCGGCCTGGTCGCCGGCGCCGGCGGCCTGGTGCTCGGCGGGCTGGCCTTCGCGCGTACCCGGCGGGAGCCGGCGCCGAAGTCCTGAGTCGTGAGTCGACGTGTCGGCCCGCCGGTGATCCGGCGGGCCGGCGCCTTTTCCCGATCCTCGACCGTGGATATCCGCTGATCAGGTGGCCGACGTCGGTAAGGTCGGCCGGGTACCTGGCTACGGAGGGGGACGGAGCGGATGCGGGTCGTGCGGGCGCTGGCCGGAACGCTGCTGCTGATCATCGGGATTCCGACGCTGCTCGCCGGTGGCGCGCTCTGGATGCTGGCCCGGCACGCCGAACCCGACGGCGCGTTCGCCGCCCGGTTCGAGACGGTGCAGACGGCCGGGCACGCCGTGGTGGTCCGCGACGTCGACGCGCTGCTGCACACGGAGGCGCCGTTCGCGCGGGTCGGTTCGGCCCGGCTCCGGCTGGAGGCGCGCACCGCCGGCGGCCCGGCCTTCGTCGGCCTGGCCCCCACCGACGAGGTGCGGCGCTGGCTCGACCCGGTCCCGCACGCCACCGTCCGCCGGGTGGCGCTGGCCCGGGGCCCGCTGCCGGTCCGGCTGGAGCAGGCCGGACCCGTCGCGCCCGCGCCGGCCGCCGGGTCCGCGCCGGCCGCGGCCACCGACCCGGTCGGCCGCCCCTTCTGGGTACGCGAGGGCATCGGTGCGCTGGAGTGGAGCCCGCGGGAACTGGCCGGCCAGCGGCTGAGCCTGGTGGTGATGCACCCCGACGGCCGGCCCGACCTGGCCCTGCAGCTGCGCGCCGAGCTGCGCTCCGGCTGGGCCGCCCCGGCCACCGCCGGCCTGCTGGCGGGCGGGGTGCTGCTGGTGACGCTGGCCCTGCTGCTCCTGCTGCGCCAGGTCCGGCCCCGGGAGGTGGTCTTCGTGGTCGAGCCGGACCAGGTGCCGGTGCTGGCCGGGCGTCTCGGGGTGAGTTCGCTGAGCGGGCTGGGCGCCCAACCGACCCGGGACACCGACCGGTCCCTGGTCGGTGGGCGGCAACTGGCGGCGGTGGGCGCTTCCGGCGCGCCCCGGCCGGCCATCGGGCCGGTGCCCGCCCGCCGGCCGGCCAGCCTGGCCGACCTGACCGGGCCGGATCCGGCGGAGACGCCCCGCCCGCCCGGGGTGACCCTGACGCTGGCCTGGCCGCCCAACGGACCGGAGGAGACGGCCCGGCCGGTCCCGGTGGACGGCCGGCTCCGCCCCGCCGCTGCGACGGACGACCCCGCCGCCGCGACCTGACCACCCCGCCCGGTGCGGAACGGCGACGGCCCTCCGCGCTGCCGACGCGGAGGGCCGTCTTCACCGGGGGATCGGTGCTACCCGAGAGTCGTCTGAGGTAGTTGAGACCAGATTAGCGGTGAAGGGTGCTACTCGGGAAGTCCGTCCATTTGATGCGGCTTTTCTCGACCCTGCGGTGACTTCTCCCGGGCCGGCCGGGACCGGGCCGGCAGCGTGACCAGCAGCAGCAGGCTGAGCAGCACGTACGTGTTGCGCACCAGGAACTCCACGGGCGAGTCGGTGCGGGCGGGGGCGACGCCCCAGTCGTAGAAGGTCACCACTCCGTACACGATGAGGGCGGCGGTGCCGACGGCGAGCGCCGCGAACAGCTTCCGGCGGCGGGTCCCGGCCACGGTGGACGGGTCGGCGCGCAGCGCCGCGTCCGCCAGCACCACCACCGCCGGGATGAACCAGTAGATGTGGTGCGTCCAGGTGATCGGGCTGACCAGCGCACCGACCAGGCCGGTCAGGGTCAGTCCGGCGAGCGCGTCCCCGGCGCGGGCCGCCCGCACCGCCCGCCACAGCCCGTACCCGGCGACGACCGCGACCAGCAGCAACCAGATCGGCCGGGCGGGCTGCTCCGGGGCGGTGATCCGGCTCAGCAACCCGAACAGCGACTGGTTGCCGGTGTAGTCGGTGCGGCCGACCCGGTCGGTGGCCCAGAGTTCGTGGGTCCAGAACCGCCACGAGTCCCGCGGGGCCACGGCCGCGGCGAGCAGGGTCGCGGCTGCCGCGGTCGCGCTCGCCACCACCGCCGCCCGCCACCGCCGGGTCGCCAGCAGGTAGACGATGAAGATGCCGGGGAAGAGCTTGAGCGCCGTCGCCAGCCCGACCCCCACCCCCGCCCAGCGTCGCGCCTGCGGTACGGCGAAGAGCAGGTCGGCCAGGACCAGCACGACCAGCAGCATGTTGATCTGACCGAAGGTGATCGTCTCGCGGGTGCTCTCCACCGCGAGCACCAGCAGCACCGCCGCCACGAGGGTGAACAGTCGGGGCAGGTGGTGCCGGTCGATCACGGGCGTGACCAGCCACCGGGTGGTGACCACCACGGCGAGCCCGGTGAGCACCGTGAAGATCGCCACGGTGGCGCCCAGCGGCAGCGCCGCGAACGGCAGCAGCAGCAGGGCGCTGAACGGCGGATAGGTGAAGTAGAGCTCACCCTGCACCCGGTCCGGCTGGACGTAGTCGTAGAGCGGGTTGCCGGCCGCCCACCACTCCATCGCCCGCATGTAGATCTTCAGGTCGAAGAAGTCGTGCACCAGGCCCGGCAGGTAGAGCGCCGGCAGCACGGCGGCCAGCGCCAGCACGGCGAGGAGCCGACGAACCGTACGGCCACCGGTGTCGTCGTCGGTGACGGCGGGCGGCGCGACAGATTCGGCTGGCACGCAGAAACCCTAGTGCGGTGTCCACTGACATTCACCAGGTGTCCGGTGGGCGTGTTGTGGATCCTCGCCGTGCAGGGTGAGCGACTCCCCACCGGGTGGTGGGACGGGCCTGCGCAGGCCAACTGATCCCCGCGCCGTGCCGGGCGGGCGGCGGGGGTCACGTCGGGACCGGCCGGCGCCGGGCCGGTGCCGGCCAGCTCGACGGTGCGTGACCACCTCCGGCGGCACGACGGCTGTCCGGGCGGCGGGTCCGCCGCCCGGGATGCGGGTGGCGACGCCGGGCGGCCGCGACCAGGTCGCGGTGTCCGGAAAATGCGCAGTGCGGGCAGGACAGGGTCCGCCCACGAGGTTTCGGCACCCCGCCGTTGGCAGGCGGGGCAGGTCGAGGGCGTGCCGCGTTCGTCGACCAACCGAACGGTGATGCCGGCGAGAGCGGCCCCGTCGGCGAGAACGGCGCTCGCGGTCCGCTCCGCCGGGAGCGCGCAGCCGCGGGTCGTGGGCGGCGCGTAGGCTGTCCCGGTGGCTGATCTTCTCGTCTGGATCGACTGTGAGATGACCGGATTGGACCTCGGCAGGGACAAGCTGATCGAGGTCGCCGCGCTCGTCACCGACCCCGACCTCAACGTGCTCGGCGACGGTGTCGACGTGGTGATCCACGCCGACGAGGCGGCGCTGGAGGCGATGCCGGAGATCGTCGCGACGATGCACGGCAAGTCGGGGCTGACCGAGGAGGTCCGCCGCTCCGCGGTGACCCTGGCCGAGGCCGAGGACATGGTCCTCGACTACGTCACCCGCCACGTCAAGGAACCGCGTACCGCCCCGCTGTGCGGCAACTCGATCGCCACCGACCGTGGCTTCATCACCCGGGACATGCCGCGTCTCGACGCCCACCTGCACTACCGGATGATCGACGTCTCCTCGATCAAGGAACTCTGCCGGCGCTGGTACCCCCGGGTGTACTTCGGGCAGCCGCAGAAGGGCCTCGCGCACCGGGCGCTGGCCGACATCCGGGAGAGCATCCGGGAGCTGGAGTACTACCGGCGCACCATCTTCGTCCCGCTGCCCGGCCCGGACGTGGAGAGCGCCAAGGCGATCGCCGCCGAGCTCTGAACCGGGCCGCCCGCCCTCGGTCGGAACCCGCTGGACGCGGCGGGCCGGGGTGAGGCTATGATTGGTCCGCACCCGCCCGGGGCGATCGACCGGGTGGACGGCATGGTGGCTGTAGCTCAGTTGGCAGAGCACCGGGTTGTGGTCCCGGTTGTCGTGGGTTCAATTCCCATCAGTCACCCGGTGAACGGAAGCCCCCTCCGCAGAGGGGGCTTCCGTCGTTTCCGGCTCGGGCCGTCCGGGGCGCCGGCCTCAGGCCGTGGGGCCGGCGCTCGGCGTGAGGTCCGGATCCGCCGACGCGTCCGGGTCGGGCTCGGCGGAGGGCTCGTACGGCAGGGCGCTGCCCTGCACGTACTGGTCCCAGCTCATGTTCCAGTCCGTCCAGCCGTTGCCGTTCTGCAGTCTCCGCTCGGTGCCCTTGACGGTGATCGGGTCACCGATCCGGGTGTTGGCGAACAGCCACGCCCCGTTGGCCATCGACACGTTCACGCAGCCGTGCGAGACGTTCACCCGGCCCTGCTGCCCCTCCGACCAGGGCGCGGCGTGGATGAACTCGCCACCCCAGGTGAGCCGCTGGGCGTAGTCGATCTTCGTCCGGTAGCCCTCCTCGGGGCCGAGCTCCTCGAAGGTGTCGAAGACCGTCTTGCGGAGCTTCTCGATCACCACCATGGTGCCGCTGGACGACGGGGTGCTCTTCTTGCCGAGGCTGACCGGGATGGTCTTGACCACCGCGCCGTTCTTCCGGACGGTCATCCGCTTGGTCCTGTTGTCCACCGTCATGATCAGCGAGGGGCCGATCTTGATGTCGACGGTCAGGTCGGCGCGGCCGTACCAGCCGTCGCCCATCGGCAGGCCGCCGGCCTGGACCCGGTAGGAGACGGTGCTGCCGGCCTTCCAGAACTCCTTGGGCCGGTAGCGGATCTCGGTCGGGCTGACCCAGTGCCAGATGCCCTCCTGCGCCGGGGTGGATGTCACCGTCATCCGGCGCTGGACGTCGTCGCGGTAGTCCTCCGGTACGGCCCGGCTGAACTTGACGATCAGTGGCATGCCCACGCCGACCACCTGGCCGTCGCCGAGGAAGCTGCTCACCCGGACCTGCTTGTCCGGCTTCTCCATGGTGGTGAAGGTGCTGGTCGCGGTGGCCGGCCGCCCGTCGTCGCCGGTGGCGGTGACGGTGGCGGTGTAGGTCTCGCCGTACTCCAGCGCCCCGGCCGGCAGCCAGCTCTTGCCGTCCGCGGCGAGCTCGCCCTCGACGGCCTTGCCGGTCGAGTCCTTGAGTTCGACGGTGGTTTCCTCGGCGTCCTTCGTGGTGAAGGTGATGCCGGTGGAGGCGGGCACGTCCTTGGCGTCGGCCTGCGGTTCGGTGATGGTGGCGGCGGCCTTCGGCGCGGCGCTCTGGCTGCCGGCCTGCCACCCCGACGGCTTGTCGCCGCCACCGCCGGTGCAGCCCGCGGTCAGCGCGAGCGCCGCGGCGAGCACGGCCGCCGCTAGCCCGCGGCGTCGCCCACCGTGGCGCTTCAGCTGGTCCTGGACAGCTCGCATGATTCCCTCACAGTCGTGGTCCCCGGTTGCCCATCGTCTCTCAACTGACGCACGGGGAGGGATACCCGTTGCCGGGGGTGCCCTGAAACACCCTGACCATCATGCCCGAAATTGGAAAATTCCGACATTCGATACGACCACTTCCAGTCCCGACCGGTCGCGGGCGGCGTTCAGAGCGCCGGCCCGGCGCCGCCGTCGGGCACCGGCAGGGCGCTGCCCTTGACGAACTCCGACCAGCTGAGGCTCCATGCCGTCCACCCGTTGCCGGGCGCCAGCCGCCGCTCGGTGCCCTTGATGGTGATCGGGTCACCGATCTTGGTCTTGCCGAACAGCCACCGGGCGTTGGTCATGGACACGTTGACGCAGCCGTGCGAGACGTTCTGCCGACCCTGCACGTGCTCCGACCAGGGTGCGGCGTGGATGTACTCGCCGCCCCACGTGAGCCGCTGCGCGAAGTCGATCTCGGTGACGTAGCGGTTCGCCGGGTCGGGATCGTCGCGGGTGTCGAAGACGGTCGACTCCTTCTTCTCCATCACCACCATGGTGCCGCTGGAGGAGGGGGTCTTCCGCTTGCCGAGGCTGACCGGCAGGGTGCGGACCAGGTTGCCGTCCTCGTACACCCGCATCTGCTTGTCGGCGTTGTCGACCTTCATCTCGAACGCCCGGCCGATCTTGGCGGTGGCCTTGCGGTCGACGTTGCCGTAGCGCCCGTTGCTCAGCGGGATCCCGGCCAGCGCGATCCGGACGGTGAGCGTGGTGCCCGGCTTCCAGTACTCCGGCGCCCGGTAGTAGGCCTGGGTGCCGTTGTCGACCCAGTGCCACGCGCCCGGCTGCGGCGGGTCGGTGCGGACGAACATCCGCTTCTGCACCGCGGCCCGGTCCTTCTTCGGGATGCCCGGGTGGAACTCGACGACCACCGGCATCGCCACGCCGTACGTCTTGTCGTCGAAGAGGTAGAGCCCGGAGCTGATCATCGACCTGGGCTTGGTCATCGTGGTGAACGTGCTGGTGCCCTGGCTGGTCTGGCCGTCGGCCCCGGTCGCGGTGACGGTGGCGGTGTACTGGGTGCCCCACTTCAGCGGGGCCGAGGGCACCCAGGACGAGCCGTCGGTGCGCAGCCGGCCCTCCACCTGCTTGCCGTCCGCGGTGGTCAGCGTGACGCCGGACACCTTGCCGCCGTCGGGCAGCCGGGCGCTGATCTCCGAGCTGACCGGCCGGTTCTTCGCTCCGTCGGCCGGGCTGAGAGCCAGCGCCGGGCCGGTCGGGGCCGCCGGCGGCGCCGACGGGTCGGTCGAGGAGCCCGCGGTCGCGCTCGGCGCCGCGCCGTTGACGAACTCGGCCTTCTTCGGGTCGTCGCCGCAGCCCGTCAGAGCCAGCGACGCCACCAGGCTCAGGGCACCCACCATCGCCCCGGCCCGCGCGAACCTGCCCATCCCCACCTCTGTTCTCGCGTACCTGGCGGACATCGTGCCGCATGGGCGCCGATCCGCTGGTCCCGGCGACCCTGCGCCGGGGGTGTTTGTCGCTTTCGCGGCTTAAGCTCGACCGAAGGGTGGAGCCGGGGATCGGATTGGAACCCGTCTCGGGGGCCGTGCTAATGTTCTCCCCGTTGCCAGCGAGCGCCGCTAGCTCAACTGGCAGAGCAGCGGACTCTTAATCCGCGGGTTCGGGGTTCGAGTCCCTGGCGGCGCACCAGCAATCAAGGCCCTGACCTGGCGTTTCACGCTGGGTCGGGGCCTTTTACGTGTCCCCGCCGGTGGCCGGGTGCTCGCTGGGTGCTCGGGAGCGGTTGGACGGCTCCGGCAAGCCATGGACGCGGTGTCGTGACCGTGGACACAAGCTACCCAACCTGTGGGGTGGCGCGCGACCGGCAGCCGGGGTGCTGGCCGAGGCGTGGCTCCGGCCATGGGGTTCCCCATGGCCGATCTTGGCTTCGGCCCTTTCTTGGGCGCGGCGTCCTGTGGATTCATGCGGGAAGATCTATGCCGTGGATGTCCCTGAGCTTCTTCGTCGAGCTGCCTGTCACGTGCCCGGGGTCGCGACGGGTGAGGCCGGCACGACGGTGGCCGATGCGAACGAGTACCTCGACCATGATGAGTGGGAAGTCGCGCTGGACATCCTCGTGGAACTTGGCGACGCGTATAGCTCCGAGATCGCCTTCTGGGATCTGCTCGCGGAGGCTGCCCGGATGATGTGGCTTTCCCGGACCGAGCGATGGTGTCACTGGCGTCGCTTTGAATCTGTTCACGGGGTGGTTCGCGCCGACCTTCAGCTTGTCGATCCGGGCGTCGCCGGCGGCAGGCGGATTCCCATTCCCGGCGAGGGGCGCCTCCGTCCGCTGTGGGACATCGGCGATGTGACGGCGGCGGGCGACCCCGACCTGTACGTCGCGCGGCTCTGGGTCGAGGCGCGGCCGGATCTCCAGCCCGGCGGGAGAGCGGTGGTCCGCCTGGCTCCGCTGAGCCCGCAACGGTGGCGACGTCTGGTGCCCGGCGATGTGATTACGATGCACGAACAGAGGCCAGTGGCCGGGATCGCGACCATCGTAGAGTCAGTGTTCCCCGTTGACGATGATCACACGGCGTGACGGAGGGTGACGGCGGGCAGGTTCGGCATGTCTCGGGGCACCTTGCGGGCGAGAGCAATCGCGGTGCCGGCGTCGCCCAGGGCCAGCGCGATGGTCGAACGCGGCGTCGGACACCTCAAAGCCCTCCATCAAAGCGGGGGAACTCACCTGTTTCCGGTCGCTGTTCGGGATATAACTGAGCCTGCCGGTCGGTCCCGTCAATCGCCTATCGGGTGGCTTCGGTGTCAACACGAATGGGGTCAGCCTGATAGGAGAGTCCAGGGAGGGGATCGACGCCGGAACCTGGCTGGTGGCCATCATCGCCGTCGTGCTGTCACTGGTCCCGCTGGCGCTGTCGAGCCGGAACGCGCCGCAGCCCGGGATGGACCCTCGCGGCGTCGGCGCCGCCCACGGTTCCTGAACGTCTGGGCCGGGGAGCCCGGAAATGTCGAAGGCCCGAGCGCGACCCCAGCCCGGGAGTCCGTGGGAAGCGCTGCCCTGGATGCTCCGTGTCGCGGCGCTGTACGGGCTGTGCCTGATGGTGCTGGCCGCCGTCGCCTACCTGATCGGCCAACTCCTGCTCGCCGTGGCCCCGTTGTCCCTGGCCGTGGCCGTCACGTTGCTGCTCGCCGCGCTGCTCAGCCCGGTCAGCGGGCTTCTGCGGCGGCTCCGGGTACCGGACACCCTGGCCGCGCTCGGTGGCGTGCTCACTCTGCTGGGTATGCTCACGCTCGCCGGCGTCCTGGTGACGAACCAGATCGCCAACCAATTCGACGACCTCGGCGACACGCTGTCGAATGGCCTGGGCGAGATCCGTCAGGCGATCGTCACCGGTCCACTGCCGATCGGTGAGGCGCAACTCGATTTCCGCCGTCGAGGCGTTGCAGCAGCGCCTCGCCGAGGCCTCCGCGGATGTCGATCCCGCCGCCACCGCGTCCACCACCCTGGAGGCGGTGGGCGCGGCGCTGCTGGCTCTCGTCCTGCTCTTCTTCCTCCTCCGGGACGGGTCCCGAATGTGGGGTTGGCTGCTGCGACTGTTCCCCGACCGGCTGCGCCACACGGTCGACGAGGCCGGGCGGGCAGGCTGGTGGGCCGTCAGCCGCTACATCGGCGGCCAGGTGTTGGTGGCGGCGGTCGACGCCATCGGCATTGGCATTGCTCTGGTGGTGATCGGTGTGCCGCTCGTCCTCCCGCTGGCGCTGCTGACCTTCCTCGGCGGGTTCGTGCCGATCGTCGGCGCCACCGTCGCCGGCGCCGCCGCCGTCCTCGTCGCCCTCGTCGCCAACGGCCCCACCGACGCCCTGCTCGTCCTCGCTGCCGTCATCGCCGTTCAACAACTCGAAGGCAACCTGCTGGAGCCACTGATCGTCGGCCGGGCCCTGAAACTGCACCCCGCCCCGGTACTCCTCGCCGTCACCGCCGGCACGCTGACCGCGGGTATCGCCGGAGCCGTCATCGCGGTGCCGATCCTGGCCGTACTTCACCGCGCCGGCACCGTCCTGTTGCGGCATCGGGCCGAACAGCGGGATGCTCCCGGACCGGTGCCGGAGGAGGATCCGCCACCAGTCCAGCCGTGATCACTCCCCGATTCGCGCCGGGCGTGCGGAGCATTCCCCCTGTTCGTTAGACGCCCCCCGCCGATCAGCCGAGCGTCTGCCGGGCCGCCTCGCCCATCGGGTTGTCCGGGGTGAGCAGCTGCTGGAATCGGCAGCAACTGCTCCTGAAAGCGCCGTAGAGCCAGCGCAGCCGCGTGCCGGGTGCGCAGCGTCATCGACCAGTAGATCCCAGAGCGGACACGGCTGATCACGGATCACCGTGACGGTCCCCCGACCATGCACTCTGTCGGTCACCGCCGCTCTCCTAACCGGCCTCGATGGCCAGCACGAGCCGCTCCGCCAGGTCGAGTTCACGGCTGTTCTCAAACACCCCGAGGACCTCCGCCAGGGTCTCCGGGCCCACCAGACGGTTACCCTGCACCGCGCGGCGCGGTGCGGTGCCCGGCCCAGTCCGGCGTACGGGAGCCGATGAAGGCGTGTGACGGTCGACCATGCCGACCTGCCGCACTTCCCGACCCGGTTCCGGGCCAGCAGCTCGGTCAGGACGTCCTGCGGGAAGCGGCCCTCGGCGAGCAGCACCTACCGGGCGCCGCGGGTGAGGCCGAAGCCGGGCAGGTCGACGGCGACCATGTGGGCGGACGACCGCAGCGCCCTTTGCAACCAGGAAGAGGTACCGGTGCGACAGACCCTGGCCGTGGACACAGACGACGGTGGGGCGATCCGGTGGGCTGGCCAGTGCGGCGTGTACCCGCGTGCCGGCCGCCGGGATGACCTCCGGGTCGTCCCAGAGCATCATCGGTGCAGTAGCCGGGCGACGAGCGATCCGGCCGCCGGTCGGTGTTGCCTGCGCTGCCGGGCGACCAGCAACGCGGCCGACGGGAGGCCGGCAGCGACCGTCTTCCGTTGGGCGCTGCGGCGCCGGCTGTTCCACCCGCCCTCGACCCGGCGGTCCCGGTTCTCGGGCGAGGGTTCGTGCAGGTTGTCGCCGAAGGTAGGGAAGGGACGTTCCCGGGACAGGTGCGTCTTGTCCACCTGCACGGCCATCCTCCGCTGCGTGAGCCCCAGGGAGTCTTCGCCTGAAGGAAGATCATGCACGGCACGGCTCCGACGACGATCTCCCGCCGCGGTAGCCGGACCAGGTTCAGGATGGCCCGGGCCACCGGTTGCGGCGGATACACCGGCGGCATCGGCACCACCTCCCGGCCGGTGTAGTTGGCCGCGTGCCGGAAGAAGAGCGTGTCGATGGCACCCGGCAGCACGGTTCACACCTTCACTCCGCGTAGGCCGTCGAGCCGCCGCACCGAGCGGAGGCTCACGCTCATGGCCCGGATGGCTGCCTTCGACATCGAGTACGCCGACGGGTATGGCTGCGGGACCGCCCCGACGATCGATCAGGACACCCCTGCCCTCCGCGCGTATCTGCGGCAGGGCGGCCCGGGCGCCGTGCACGTAGCCCATGATGTTGACGTCGACTACCCGACGGAACTCGTCGAGCGGCACGTCGAGGAACGGGCTGAAGTACGTGACCGCCCGTTGTTGACCCACACGTCGATGCGCCCGAACTCCTCTACCGCCCGGTCGGCGACCGCCTGCACCGCGTCCGGATCGGTGACGTCCGCCGGCACCGCCAGCGCCCGGATACCCTTGCTCTGGCAGTCGGCGACCAGTTCGCGCAACGTGTCGCGCGCCGTGCGGTCACCCACCAGCGAGGCGCGGGAGCGCGCGAACGCCAGTGCGGTGGAGCGGCCGATCCCACTGGCGGCTCCGGTCACCACGACCACCGCCATTCCGACCCGCATGCTCGCCCCACTTCGCGTCGCCTGGCACTGCACCGAGCATGAATGGTCCGGACGGCCCGTCCGGTGTGTATCGACAGGATCGATTCGCAGGTTGTCCACAGCGGGTCGCACCCACCGGCGGTATCCTCCCTGCCGCGCCGGCTCAGTGGCCGGCGGCGCGGCGGACCATCCGGCGGGCCTCGCTGCGCGACACCCCGGTCGCCCGGAGCAGGTCGTTGGCGACCGTTCGCAGCTGTGACACGACGATCGTGCCGGAGAAGCCGATCTCCCGCCGGTACGCCTCCCCGGCGCGGCGCACCGCCCACAGCGCCCGGTCCCGGGCCTGGACCGGATTCTCCCCGGCCAGGAACTCCCGGTGCAGCAGCCGCACCGCCTGCCCGTAGTGCTCGATCGCCGCGGGTAGGTCCGGCGGCACCGGTTCGTCCTCCCGCAAGGCGGCGCCGGCTCGGCGGACCAGGGTGCGGCTGTTCCGGAACGCCCGCTCGATGTGCTCGACCCCGTGCCGGTAGGCGCGCAGGGCCCGGCGGCGGCGCCACCGCAGCGGCGAGAACCGGGTCACCTCGTCGGCGGCGGTCACCGCCTGGGTGAGCTGGCGCAGCTTCGGGTCCGCGGCACGCATCCGGTCCAGCACCTCCTCCGTCCGCCGGGCGTCGCCGCAGGCGAGCGCATCCGCGCAGGCGGTCATCTGACGGGCGAACAGGTCGAGGACGGGGTCGGCGACCCGGCGTACGGTGCGCAGCGGGTTCAGCGGTGCGAGAACCAGCATCACGAGGAGCCCGACCAGGCCGCCGACCAGGGCGTTGATCGTGCGTGGCAGCTCCAGGTCGGGGTTGCCCGGGGTGAGCGTCGCCACCAGCACCGCGGTAGCGCCGGCCTGGGTCATCAGGAAGCTGGTGCCCCGGACCGCGGCCGCGCCGGTGACCGCCAGGAAGACGATCAGCCCGGTCTGCCATGCCCCGGTGCCGAGCAGGGCGATGAGCAGGTCACCGGCCGCGATGCCGAGACCGACGCCGAGGAGCAGCTCGGCGCTCCGCCGGGCCCGGTTGCCCAGGGATGCGGCGATCACCGCGACGGCGGCGGCCGGGGCGAAGGTCGGTTCCTCGGTGCCGAGCAGCTCGTGGGCGATCAACCAGGCGATCGCCGCCGCGAGCCCGGCCTGGACGCCGACGATCAGATAGGTCCGCAGCCGCCGTACACTCTCCCGGCCGCTGCCGGCGAGCCGGGTCCGCAGCCGGCTCACCGGGAACCACTCGCTGTCCTCCCCGGCGTGCGGCATGGCAGTGGTTACCCGGACTGATACCCGCCGAACGCCGTCATGCCGGGTAGGCGATGGTGCCGGTCAACGCCACTAGACCCGGCAGGCGGGTATCCTGGCGGAGGAACTGCACGACCACCGGCACCTCCGAGCGCAGTACGCACCCGTACGGCCGGTCCAGGCGGACCGCCTCGGGGTCGATGAAGTCGTTGACTCGGACGTGCCGGATCCGCCGCGCGCCGACCAGGATCCGGTACGGCCCGACCGGATCCGTGTCCTCGTAGTAGAAGTCGACGGTTAGCTCGGTGTCCCGGTCGGTGGCGTTGAGGACGCAGAGCTGGTCGAAGCCGGTGAACTCCGGTTCCCGGCCGTGGCCGGGGAACGGGACTCGCCCGCCCGGCACCACCCAGGTCCGGGCGCCGATCTCGGCCGTCACCCCTCCTCCAGCAGGCGGGCGAGGTCCGGGCTGAGGAACACCCCGTCCGGGTCCAACCGCCTCCGCACCGCCTGGAAGTCGTCCCAGTGGGGGTAGAGCGGGCGCAGTTCCCGGGCGGTCAGCCAGTGTTTCTTGCCCCAGTGCGGCCGGCCGCCGTACTGCCGGAAGATCCCCTCCATGTCGCGGAAGTACTCCTCGTACGGCAGGGAGGTGTTCTGCAGGCAGGCGATGGTGGTGGTCGGCCGGCCGTAGGCGTTGCTGAGCCAGATGTCGTCGGCGGCGATGGTGCGCACCAGCACCCGCCAGCCGACGTCCCGCCGGTGCCGCTCCCGGATCCGCCGCCGCACCTGCGCGAAGCAGGCCGGAAACGCCTCCGACGGCAGCATGTACTCGATCTCCTCGAAGCGCAGCTCCCGGTGCCGCGGAATGGTGCGGTGGGTGGGCCCGGAGTGCAGCTTGCGCGGCTCCTCCCATGGTGCGGATCTCGCCGCCCGGGACTCGTGCCAGGTGCGGTCGTCGGGCATCTCGTCGGCGCGGTTCATCACCCGCACCTGCGTCTGGTCGCTGCGCGGATACCAGTAGAAGTCCATGTTCCGGTTGGCGTGCTGCAGTTCGGCGAGGTGGTCCAGAGTCCAGTCCACGTGGGCGCACCAGGACCGGCGGCGCAGTTCGTAGTGGGGCTGCACGTCCAGAGTCACCTGGGTAACGATTCCCAAGGCTCCGAGGGACAGCCGGGCGGCGGGCAACAGGTCGGCGGTGCGATCCGGCCGGATGTCCAGCGTCTCCCCGGCCCCGGTGATCAGCCGCACGCCGACCACTTGGGTGCTGAGGTTGCCGAAGCCGAGCCCGGTGCCGTGGGTGCCGGTCGCGGTCGCGCCGGCGATCGACTGGTAGTCGACGTCGCCGAGGTTGTCCATAGCCAGGCCGGCGTCGTACAGGCCCTCCCCGAGCGCCTTGAGCTCGGTGCCGGCCCAGGCGGTGGCTAGGCTCCCGTCGTCAGGGATCACCCCGGACAGCCGGTCCAGGCTCACCAGGATCCCGTCCGTCCGCACCAGCGGGCTCGACGAGTGTCCGGACCCGACCGGCCGGATCGTCGTACCCGACTCCCGCGCATACTGCACGATGGCGCGCACCTCGTCCTCGTCGGCAGGCTCGGCGACCTCCGCCGGCGCGAAGCGCAGGCTGCCGGACCAATTGACGAAGGGTCCCGAACGACTGGAACACGAAACCGACGGTGTCCCCACCCTGCCTCCTCCGATCCAGATCCGGCGGCTTACCCGAGCGTGCGGGAGGTAGTCGCCCGGGTCATCGAGCGAGGGTTATGCTGATCTTGTCGCTACGGCTGACCGTTGGCCCGCTCGATGACTCGCCAATGCGCCGGACACGCCGGGGGTGTCCCGATGGGTTTCGTCAAGCGGGGACGGTGGGGTTGCGTGGGGCGTGAACGGTGGCGATCGGGACGAGCTTTCGGCGGCCGGCCTTGCGCAGCTCGGTCGGGCGCCGCAGCGTGACAACAGCTCCAGCACGGTACGGTGCTGCACTTTGGACCGAGGACGCGTTCCAGGGCGGGGCGGATCTGGGTGAGCAGGCCACGGATCCGGTTGGACACGCGGGTGACTTCTCCGGCGAGGTCGTCGTCGAAGCCGACCAGGACTTCCAACTCGGCCAGAGCCTCGTCGCCGACGTCGACCCGCCGCATCGTGTGGGACAGGGTTCCGGCGGCATCGGCGATGACGAAGGCGTCCTGGGCGTCAGTCTTCTCCGTGCCGGGATGCAAGTCACCGATGCGGCGCACTACCATCCCAGGCAGGTAGGCCACCTGATGCCCGGCCGCCCTGGCGACCGCGACCGGCAGGGCGCCGATCGAGGCGGGCTGGTCGACCACCACCAGGGCCGGCCGTGGCTGGCGAGTGTGTCGAACAGCTGCCGCAGCCCAGCCTCGGTGTTCGGCAGCGGCCCGTCATGCAGCCGCTTGCCGTCCGCGGTGCCGCCGCCGGCCCACGATCAGGGGTGTGGTCAGCAGCCCGCCGCCGGCGGCGATGGAATTTCCAACCTGACCGAGAGCCACCATCCCGGCGCACCCGGCGTGACGCCATGCCCGCGGGCTCGTCAGTCGGTAGCTGACGACCTGACGGCGGTGATTGCCGAGACTAGAAACGGGTAGGCGGGCTGGCCGGCAGAGGATGGAGGGTCATGGGGTTCGAGTTTCTGCCAGCGCTGGTGGCCGGCATGGTCGGCGGTGCGGGCATGAGCATCATAATGGCCACGATGCGCCGCGCAGGGCTGACGCCGATGGACATCTTACTCATCGAGGGCACGATGCTCACCGCTCGGCGCGAGGCGGCGGTGGTCCTGGGTCTCGTCATGCATCTGATCGTCTTTAGCGGGCTGATCATCGGTTCGATCTACGCCGGCTTGTTTACGTGGTGGAACGTTGCCCATATCGATGGGTGGTGGGTCGGTGGGCTCATCGGGATCAGCCATGGACTGCTCGCCGGTGCGGCGCTCGGGATGCTGCCCCGGGTCCACCCGCGCATGGGAACGGGATCTGGCGGGCGGGCTGAGGTCCGGATTGCACCTCCCGGGGCCTTCGGCAGGAACTACGGAGCCGCAACGATGCCCGGGTTCTTGATCGCTCATGTTGTCTACGGCGCGGTGTTCGGAGCACTCTACAGCCTTTTCACCTCCGGTGGCTGACCCGCGCCATGGTCGTGGCGGCGGGCCTATGAGCGGCTGCTGGAGGCGGGCAGGGTCCGGTGAGACGGCGTGTGGTGTGGCCAGGGCGTTCGCGGCGGACCGTTCTTCGGGCTGCCGCTGATCCTGACTCTGGAGATCTGGCGGCTAGTGCGGTGTCCACTAACGTTCGCCGGGTTGGCGGCTGCTGGGAATTGTCGTATGGGTGGTGTTGGCTTCGGTTCATGCCTCATCGTCGGGATCCGGCCGCGCCGCGGGTGGTGTACCGCACGGCTCGGGTGGCGGTGCGGCTGGCCGGCTATCAGGAGTTGTGCCGGCAGTTGGCGGCGGCCGGGCCGGGCACGTTCGGCGAGTTGGACTCGACCGGTGCCCGGTCGGTGCTGCGCCGGTTCTCCGAGGCGTGGTTCGCGGCGGCGAAACGCCGCGCGGCGGGTGACGCGTTGGTGCGGTTCCCGCGCCGGCGGCGTGGGTTGGTGCCGGTGCGCTGGTATCACGGCACGTTCACCGTCGTTGGTCGTCGGGTGCGGATCCCGACGGCCAAAGGCAGCGCGCCGTTGTGGGTGCGGCGGGCCCGGGATCTGCCCGTACCGGCCCGAGCAGGTCCGGTCGATCACCCTGCTCTGCGACGGCCGCGACCTGGTCCTCGACGTCAGCGCGGAAGTCCCGGTCACGACCTACCCGCCCAGTGAAGAGCCGGAGCCGGACCGGGTGGCCGGGGTGGATCTGGGGATCATTCACCCGTACGCGGTGGCTGGTCCTGACGGGGAAGGGTTGCTGGTGTCTGGGCGGGCGACCCGCGCCGAGCACCGCATGCACCTGGCCGACACGAAAGCCCGCCGCCGCGCCGTGGCCGGCCGGGCACCGAATCCGGGCGGGAAAGGGTCGCGGCGGTGGCGACAGTACCGCCGCCGCGCCCGGGCGGTCGACGGTCGGCACCGGCGGCGCGTGCGCCAGGCGCAGCACGAAGCCGCCGCCACCGTGGTGTCCTGGGCTGTCCGCCAGCGAGTCGGTGTGCTGCATGTGGGTGACCCGCGGGGTGTGCCCGACCTGCCGGCGGGGCGGCGGCACAACCTGCGGCTGCGGCAGTGGCAGATCGGCCGGCTCCTACAGATACTGACGGACCAAGGCCACCCTGGCCGGGCATCACCGTCCGGCTGGTCGACGAACGCGGGACCTTGTCCACCTGCCCGGTGCCGGCCGGTCCCGGTGCTTTGTTAGGTCGTGATCGTCGTTTCCGCCCGGATAGTTCTGATCTTGCGTCGGCAGGTGGGGCATGCGTCGGTCCAGGTGGCGAGGAGGAGTTGGATCTGGCCGATGACCTTGTAGAGGGTCGGGCCGGCGCAGCCGCTAATGGGTCACGCCGCAGCGTGGTGATGAACAGGTGCGCGGCGGTGACGAGGGCGACATGGCGGTGCCAGCCGATCCACGATCGGCCCTCGAAGTGGTCCAGGCCCAGGCAGCGCTGTCGGCAGGGTCCCGGGGAAGTCTGGTGCTTCGCCTGCGGTGCAATGCCCTCGCCTATACGATAGTTCCAATTATCCGCTTTATCACGTCTATCCATATCCAGGCTCTCTCGTACTGAGCCGGGACCGAACCGAGCCTGTGCACCCGGGTCGTACCAAGATCGAAACAGCCTTAGGTGGTGTGGAGGTGAACCGACGACTGGCGCTGGCTCTGGCGGCGACGCTCGTCCTCGGGGCGGGTGGATGCTCCACCGTGCCACCCGCGCCGCCGCCCGAGGTTGTCGAGGGCGACGTCGAGCGCGGCGTCCGACTGATCGAGTACTACGGCTGCGGGACCTGTCACGCCGTGCCAGGGGTGGCCGGTGCTGACGGCCAGGTGGGCCCGCCGCTTTCCGGGATCGGGGACCGCTCCTACCTCGCTGGGCGGCTCGCCAACAATGCCATCAACATGCAGCGATGGATCAGGAACCCGCAGGAGGTGGACCCGGGTACGGCGATGCCGAACCTGGGTGTCACGGAGGCCGACGCTCTGGATCTCACGGCTTACCTGTTCACCCTCAAATGACCTTTCTTCTCATGCCGGACTTGAAGGAGGCCCAGGTGCCGGCCACCGCGTGGGACAGGTCGCCGCTCCGGCACGCAGTGCGGGTCGGCCAGCTCGCTGCGGTCGCCGCCTGCCTGCTGGCCCTGCCTCCGGCGGTTCCGACAGCATCGGCGGTGGTTCCGCCGGCGGCGCCATCGCCGGCGGCGGCCGGGCCGGCACCGCAGGACGCGGACCGCGGTGCGTTGCTGTACTACCGGGACTGCGCCGGCTGCCACGGGCAGCGGGGAAGGGGCACCCCGCAGGGACCGGCGATCGCCGAGGCCGGTGCGGCGTCGGTAGACTTCCAGGTGAGCACGGGCCGGATGCCCCCGCCGTCCCCGCGTGATGCGGACCGCCGATCGGACCCGGTCTACAGCCCCGAGGAAGTCGACGCTCTCGTACGTTATGTCGCCGGCTTCGGTGCCGGACCACCGATCCCAACGGTGGAGCCCGGTGACGTCTCCATCGGCCCGGCGTTGTACCTGGCCAACTGTGCGACGTGCCACTCGGCTACCGGGGCGGGCGGGACTCTCTCGGGCGGCCGGAACGCGCCGGCTCTGTTCCAGGCGACAGCCGTCCAGGTCGCGGAAGCGATCCGGGTCGGCCCCGGTGCGATGCCGGCGTATCCCGAGTCCCTGCTCAACGACCGGGAACTGAACGCACTCGTCGCCTACGTGGAGGTGCTGCAGAACAAGCGGGAGGACGTCGATCCCGGTGGGCTGGCTCTGGGTCGGATCGGCCCGCTGTACGAGGGCGCCGTCGGGCTCGTCGCCGCGGCGCTGCTCTTCGTGCTGCTGGCCCGCTGGCTGGCCCGGCGCGAGCCCCAGGGCGGACGGCGATGAGCGCTGGCCGGGGTACCGGGCCGGTGGCCGTACTGTTCGGGGTCGCCGCCGTGGCAGCGGCCGGCTTCGCCGCGGCGTACGTCATGGACGCCGGGACGCAGTGGCTGGGCGGCACGCTCGGCCTGGCGCTCGTCTCGCTTGCCCACGGGCTGGCGGTCTGGGCCCGCCGGCTCCTGCCCTCCGGCGGGTACGTCGAGGCGAAACCCGAACTGGCGACGCAGTCGCCGATGTTGCCCGTCCCGGTGGTCCACGAGGAGTCCCCGGCGCCGCACCCCGGGCTGCGCCGCCTGCTCATCGTCGCCGTTGGCGCCCTGGGCCTCGCCGCGTTGTTTCCACTCCGTTCGCTGGTGGGTCCCCGCCTCAGCGGACCCGCCGAAGAGTTGCGGGCCACCCCGTGGCGAGCCGGGCGTCGGTTACTGGACACCCGCAACGCACCGGTACGGCCGGACGACGTGGGTCCCGACAGCATCGTCATCGCCTATCCGCAGGACCACCCGGATGCGCCTGGAGCGCCGGTGTTCGTCGTCCGGCTCGACCCGGCGGCTCTCGCTGCCCCGCCATCCGGCTACGGCGGGCTGGTGGCGTACTCCCTGCTGTGTACCCATGCCGGATGCCCGGTGGGACAGTACGAGCCGGACGTCGGCCGGGTGTTCTGCCCGTGCCACCAGTCGGCCTTCGACCTACGGGCCGGCGCTCGACCGGTCAGTGGGCCGGCCGCGCGTCCGTTGCCGTCGTTGCCGCTCGTGGTCGATGCCGATGGCTACCTAAGCGCCGCAGGCGGGCTCAGCTCGCCTCCGGGCCCGGGATACTGGAGCCGACCGTGATCGTCCACCGGCTGGTCCACGCGCTGGATTCGCGTCTCGGTGTCCGGCCCGTGGCACGTAAGGCGCTGACCAAGGTGTTCCCGGACCACTGGTCGTTCATGCTCGGCGAGATCGCCCTGTACTCGTTCGCGGTGCTCGTGCTCACGGGTGTGTTCCTCACCCTCTTCTTCGTTCCCAGCAGCGCCGAGACGACATACCGGGGTAACTACGCCCCGCTGGATGGCGCGCGGGTGCCGTCGGCCTTCGCCTCGACCGTGGCGCTCAGTTTCGACGTACCGGCTGGGCTGCTCATGCGGCAGACGCATCACTGGGCTGCGCTGATCTTCGTGGCGGCGATCGCCGCACACCTGCTGCGGATCTTCTTCACCGGGGCCTTCCGCCGCCCTCGGGACATCAACTGGCTGGTGGGCGTGACCCTGCTCGCGCTGGTTCTGCTCACCAGCTTCATCGGCTACTCGATGTCCGAAGACCTGCTCTCCGGCACCGGCCTGCGGATCGTCTACTCGGTCGTCGAGTCGGTCCCGGTGATCGGCGTGTGGTTGGCCTTCCTGCTCTTCGGCGGCGAATATCCCAGTGATCTCCTGGTGCCGCGATTCTTCGTCGCGCACGTGCTGCTGATGCCAGCGGCGCTGATCGGCCTCATCTCCCTGCACATGGCGATCCTGGTTCGGCAGCGGCACACCCAGTTTCCCGGCCCCGGCCACACCGAGCACAACGTGGTCGGCTCACGCCTGTGGCCGGGCTACGCTGCCCGGACGATCGCCCTGTTCGGTTACGTGGCGGGCATCGCCTTCGCCTTGGGCGGGCTGGTGCAGATCAATCCGATCTGGATCTACGGCCCGTACGACCCGGCCCAGGCCACCACGCCGGCCGCGGCCGACTGGTACCTCGCGTGGGCTGACGGGATCCTCCGACTGTCCCCGCCGATGGAGTTCCGGATCTTCGGGTACCTGGTGCCGTCGCAGTTCCTGCCGGGTGCCGCACTCGTCGTGGCGCTTCTCGGGCTGTACGCGTGGCCGTTCCTGGAGGCACGGCTGAGCCGCGACCGGGTGCCGCGGTATCTGCTCGACCGACCACGCGACCATCCGGTACGCGTCGGCGTCGGCGTGGCCGCGCTGACGGTTGTGGGCGTGCTGACGGCGGCCGGGTCCAACGACGTCATCGCGCTCGTGCTGGATGTGCCGGTCACGGGAGTCACGTCGGTCCTGCGGATCCTGCTGCTGACCCTGCCGTGGGTGACGGGCGGGGCGGCGTACTGGATCGCCCGGGCGCTGCGGGACCGGCCGAGCTCGAAGCTCGGCTCGTTGAGCTGGTCCGACGTACGGTCGTCCGCCCGTTCGGCGCCCCGGTCGGGCGTTCCGAGCCGGCCAGGGGACGTGCCCGACGATGCCTGCGTGGAGCTGTGGCAACGTGCCGGGGAGGGGTGGCGGTGGCGGTACGTGGAGCGGCGCGGCGCCGTGAGTCTGATCAGCACCGAGTCGTTCCCCGACCGACGGTCCGCGGTCGTCGCTGCCGCCTCCGCATACCCGGAGGTGCGCCTCGAGGAGGTGCCCGTACCCCCCGCCGTAGGGGCGGCGGCGTCCAAGCATCGGGGCTGGCTGGACGGTCTGGTGGGGATGGTCGGCTTGGTCGCTCTGCTCGTGGTCGGGCGTCGGCGGCGCCGCCGGGACGGACGTGCGGGGGCCCGGGTTGACTGAGGCCGTCCGACGAGACGGCGCGGAGCTTCCGGGGCCGTGACGGCACCGTTCGGGTCCCGGCTGCGGTCGCTGGTCGGGGCGAACGGTGGGAACGGGAGTGCGAGGATGGTGGTGATCTCGATGGATCCGGTGGGTTGTCGTGCCCGTCGGCGACGATGGGCGCTGCGGCGGTGACCGCGGGCAGCCGTGCGGTCCGTCTGGGCCTGGTGCTCGCGGTGGCCGCACTCGCGCTCGCAGCGTGCGGCCCCGACCGGTCGATGCTGTCCCCGGTGGGCACCGACGCCAGCCGTGCCGCCGGTCTGTGGTGGTTGATGTTCTGGCTCGGCGCCGTCATCTGGGCGCTGGTGACCGCCGCGACGCTGTACGCACTCTACCGACGCGGCCGGCAGGACCCGCTGGCCAGGCGACGCTGGGAGAACACCCCCCTCGTCTGGGGCGGAATTGTGCTGCCGAGCATCGTGCTCGTCCTGGTCACCGGGGTGACCGTCGACGTCATGCGGCAGACCGACCACGCCGCGGAGTCGGAGGCCACGGTCGTGCAGGTGATCGGGCACCAGTGGTGGTGGGAGGTGCGGTACCCGGAGCGCGACGTGGTCACGGCCAACGAGGTGCACGTGCCGGCCGGCCGGCCGGTACGGCTCGAACTGACCACGGCCGACGTCATCCACAGCTTCTGGGTGCCGGCACTCGCCGGAAAGATCGACCTGGTCCCGGGCCGGTCGAACACGCTGTGGATCAACACCGACAAACCGGGCGTCTACGAGGGGCAGTGCGCCGAGTTCTGCGGCCTGCAGCACGCCAAGATGCGGTTCCGGGTCGTGGTGGAACACGAGCCGAGGTTCCAGGAGTGGCTCGCCGCGCAGGGCGAGCCAGCCGTGGAGCCGGCCGACGAGCTGGCCGCGCGTGGCCGGCAGGTGTTCCTCTCCGCGTCCTGCGTGTACTGCCACACCATCCGCGGCACCGCCGCGGTCAGTGCGATCGGGCCCGACCTGACCCACCTGGCCAGCCGCGACACGCTCGCCGCCGGCATCATTCCCAACACCAAGGGGCACCTGGGCGGCTGGATCGTCGACCCGCAGCAGGTCAAGCCCGGAGCGCGGATGCCGAGCAGCGACCTGCCGCCCGACGACCTCCAGGCACTGCTCGCCTACCTCGAGTCCCTCTCGTAGGAGCCACCGTTGTCCCTCACCCAGGGCGTCCCCGGCGCCGCCACCGACGGCCGGGCCGACTTCGTCAATCTGTGGCGCAACCCGCGCGGAATCTGGGGAAGCCTGTCGCTCGTCAGCCACAAACCGGTGGGCAGCCGGTTCATGGTCACGGCGGGCCTGTTCTTCCTCGTCGGAGGAGTCGAGGCGCTGTTGATGCGCGTCCAGCTCGCCCGCCCGGAGAACCGCTTCCTCGACGCGCAGACCTACAACGACCTGTTCACCATGCACGGCACCACGATGATGTTCCTGTTCGTGGTGCCGTTCATCGAGGGCCTGGCCAACTACCTGCTACCGGTCCAGCTCGGCGCCCGAGACCAGCCATTTCCCCGGTTCAACGCGTTCAACTACTGGTGCTACCTGTTCGGCGGCGTGCTGCTGTACAGCAGCTTCGCGGCGGCAGCCGTACCGGATGCGGGATGGTTCGCGTACGTGCCGCTGAGCAGCGACCCCTACTCGCCCGGCCCAGGCATGGACTTCTGGCTGTGGGGGCTGGCACTGGTCGAGGTGTCTGGCATCGGGGCCGCCGTGGAGATCCTGGTGCTGACGCTGCGGATGCGGGCACCCGGCATGTCGCTGGCCCGGATGCCGCTGTTCGCCTGGGCGATGCTGACGGCGTCCGGGCTGATCATCCTCGCGTTCACGCCGCTGCTCGTCGCGACCGGGATGCTGGAGTTCGACCGGCTGCTCGGCGCCACGTTCTTCGTGGCCGAGAACGACGGCAGCCCGCTGTTGTGGCAGCACCTCTTCTGGATCTTCGGCCATCCGGAGGTCTACATCATGTTCCTGCCCGCGGCCGGAATTGTGTCGCAGGTGGTGCAGGTGCACGCCCGCCAGCGGCTGATCGGCTACCCGTTCGTGGTGCTGGCGTTCGTGCTGACGGCGGTCCTCAGTCTCGGCCTCTGGGTCCACCACATGTTCACCACCGGGCTACCGCCCCTGACCATGAGCTTCTTCACCGCCGCGAGCATGACGATCGCGATCGCCAGCGGGATTCAGGTTCTGGCCTGGGTGGCGACGATCTGGCTGGGCCGGCCACGGTTCACCGTGGCGATGCTGTTCGTCGTCGGGTTCATCGTGACCTTCGTCGCCGGCGGCATCACCGGTGTGATGGTCGCGTCCGTGCCGTTCGACCAGCAGGTCCACGACACCTACTTCGTGGTGGCCCACTTCCACTACGTGCTGATCGGCGGCGTGGTGTTCCCGCTCTTCGCCGCTCTCTATCACTGGCTGCCCAAGATGACCGGGCGGCAGTTGCACGACCGGGCGGGCGTGGTCGCCTTCGCACTGGTGTTCGTCGGGTTCCACCTGACGTTTTTCACGATGCATCTGACCGGGATGTGGGGCATGGTCCGGCGGGTCTACACCTACGACCCGGACCTGGGCATCGGTGGTTTCAACCTGCTGTCGACCGTGGGCGCGTTCGTGCTGGCGGCCGGGGTGCTGGTGTTCGTCGTCGACCTTGCCGTCACCTGGCTTCGCGGCGCGCCCGCGGGCCCCGACACCTGGGCGGGCGACGGCCTGGAGTGGGCCGTTCCTTCGCCGCCGCCGTCGGAGAACTTCGCCCGGATCCCGGTGGTCGGCAGCCGCCATCCGCTCTGGCAGCCGGAGGGTGACCGGCCCGATCGGGACGAGCGGACCCGTGCGTTCGACCGGGCTCCGGCGGACTTCCGGGCCAGCCCGACGACGAGCGTCCTGCTCGCCGAGCCGGAGGCCGCCGTGCACCTGCCGAGCCCCACACGCTGGCCTCTCGTCCCGGCGCTGGGGCTGGCGGCGACCGCCGCCGCGTTGATCGCCCAGGCGTACCCGCTCGCCGTGGCCGCCCTGGTGGTCGTCACCGTCGGCGTTGCCGGCTGGTTGCGCCGCAACGAGACCGAGCGGTGGCCGGAACGGGCCGGGGTCAGTGTCGGCGGCCTGCCGGTGGACGTGCACGGCGTACGCGCGATCGGCTGGTGGGGGGCGATGGCCACGATCGCCGTGCTCGCCACCGCCGGTGGCACCATCCTGGCCTCCTACCACTTCCTCCAGGTCAACGCCACGGCCTGGTCGGCGGCGCAGACGCAGCGGCCCGCGGCGGTGCTGCCGGCCGGCCTGCTCGCGGCCCTCGTCCTGGCCGCCGGCGGTGCTCTCTGGCTGGGCACGCGCGCCCAGATCCGCCGCCGGACGGCACTGGCAGTGCTGACGGTCGTGACGGTGGCCGGTGCGGCGGCAGGCGTGCTGACGGTCGGGACGTACGCCGCCGCGCCGCCGGCCCCCTCCCGGCACGCCTACGACTCGATGGTGCTCCTCGTGCTGGTGTTCCAGGCGGCGCTGGTGGTGGTCGCGCTGGTGGCGACGGGGCTCGCGTACCTGCGGGCGGTGGCGGGCGGGCCGCCGGGGCGCCTCCGGTTGCTCCTCCAGGTGGCTGCCGGCTACTGGTCACTCACCGCGGTCTGGTGGGCGCTGGCCTGGGGCTCCCTGTCCATCCCGCTGGTCGGTTAGGAGGTGCCCGTGCGGCAGGAACGACGCGACGCGTGGGCCATCGCCTTCGTCCTGCTCGGACCGGCGCTGGCCTGGCTGATCGCGCTGGCGGTGAGCTACGTCGTGGCCGACTTCAGCTGCTTGCCGCGCAACAGTGGGCGGGGAGTGGGCGTGATCGTGCCGGTCTCGATCCTCGCACTCACTGTCGTGCTGGCCGTGGTGCCCCTCGCCGCCGGGTGGGTGGCGTTCCGGCTCTGGTGGCGCAGCCCTCGCGGTCGCCGCCCGGATGCCGGCTCGGAGACCCGGGCGGAAGTGGGCCGGTTCGCCGGGGTCGCGGGGATCGGCCTCGCGGCGATCTTCCTGCTCGGGCTGGTCCTGCTCGCGGTCAACCCCCTCGTCTTCTGGGACTGCAGCTGAGCCGGGTGCGCTGCGCTGACCCGGCCCGGTCGGCGGCAGCGATGCCTTTCGTGTCCTTGGTGAGCTATTCGGCTAAATGCCGCCCTATGGGCTTTTTTTACGCCATTCTGGACTCGATGCGTCCGGTGGGGGAGAGGGAGTGCCATGGTTGACCTACACCGCGCTGTCGGCCTTGGCGCGGCCGGCGCGGCTGCGACCGCCACCGTCCTGGCGGGTGTCGCACCCCCGGACGCCGTGCAGGGGGAGTCGCAGAGGTTGATGTACGTCCACGTTCCCGCAGCCTGGACGGCGTACCTCGCCTTCGTCGGCGTCCTGGTGGCGAGCCTGGCGTACCTGCGGACCGGGCGGCGGCGCTGGGACCACTGGGCGGTGGCCTGCGCCGAGCTCGGCGTCGGCATGATGGCGCTGGCCGTGGCGTTGGGTAGCATCTGGGGCCGGGTGACCTGGGGCGTCTGGTGGACCTGGGACGCCCGACTCGTCTCAGCGGCGGCGCTCCTGCTCGTCTACATCGGCTACCTCGCCGTCCGTGAGCTGACCATCGATCGGGATCGGGCGGCGCGCCGTGCCGCCGTACTCGGCGTGCTCGCCTTCGCCATGCTGCCGCTGGTGCACTTCTCTGTGTTCTGGTGGCGCACCCTGCACCAGGCACCGACGCTGCTCGGGCCTGATCCGACGCCACCGATCGCCGCGTCGATGGCGCTCGCCCTGGTCGCTGCGGCGCTCGCCTTCGCCCTCGCCGGTGCCTGGGTCGTCACCCGTCGCTTCTCCCGCCTCGCCACGACAGCCACCGGGGCGAGGCCACCGGCCCGGCAACCGGACCGTCCAGCGCCACTCGCCGCGCCACTCGATTCCGCCACCACCGGAACCGGCGTCCCGACCGCCGGCCAGCGTACGGAGGTGCCGGCGTGAGCGCCTGGCTGGCCGTCGGCCTGGGGTACGGCCTGACCGCAGCGGTCTGGGCCGGCTACGTCTGGTGGTCCGGCCGGGAGCGGACATGAGCCGGATCAGACTCCCCGCTCTTCTGGTGGTCACCGCCGTGGTCGCGGGCGTGGCCGCGCTCGCCGTCAAGGGCTTGGACGAGAGCCTGGTGTACTACCGAACACCGTCGGAGATCGTCGCGGGCCAGGTCGCGGTGAACCGGGATCTCCGGGTCGGCGGCACCGTCGTGCCGGGGTCCGTCCACCCTGCCGGAACGGCGACGCGGCTTCGGCTGACCGACGGCGCCGCCGACATCGAGGTCCTGCACCACGGCGGGCTGCCCGACATGTTCGGCGAGGGACGCGGCGCCGTCGTGGAAGGGATCCTGGACACCGACCGCATCCTGCACGCCCAGCGCGTCATCGCCAACCACGACAACGAGTACCGGCCCGCCACCGACCGCCCATGACCGTGTCGCTACTCGGCACCGCCTGTCTCGGCCTCGGGACGGTCGCCGCGTTGGTGGCCACGGCCGGCTGGGCGGCCCGTTCCCGCAACGGGCAACGCAAGCCGCCACGCTCGGCCACCTACGCGCTCGCCGCCGCCGCCCTGGCCGCCTGCCTGCTCCTGGAGTGGGCGCTGCTGAGCCGGGACTTCAGCGTGCGGTACGTTGCCGAGCACGGCGGCCGGGACGTGCCGCTGTACTACACGGTCACCAGCCTGTGGAGCGCGTTGGAGGGCTCGCTGCTGCTCTGGCTGCTGGGCCTGGGCGCCGTGGTGGTGCTGGCGTTCCGCCGGCCGCCGGCAGCTGAACCGCGCCTGCACCCGCCCGCCATGGCGGTACTCACCGCGACCGCCGCGTTCTTCTTCGGCCTCGTGCTGCTGGCCGGCAACCCCTTCGAAGGGGTGGAGACGGTACCGCCGGACGGGCCGGGACCCAACCCGCTGCTGCGCAGCCACCCCGCGATGGGCGTGCACCCGCCCCTGCTCTACGCCGGCTACGTCGGGCTGACGGTGCCGTTCGCGTACGCGATCGCGGCCCTGGTGACCGGCCGCGCCGGAGCGGGATGGGTGCGCGTCGTCCGCGGTTGGACGCTGCTGGGCTGGGCGGCACTCACCGCTGGCATCGCGGTCGGTGCCTGGTGGTCGTACGCCGTCCTCGGGTGGGGCGGCTACTGGGCGTGGGATCCGGTGGAGAACGCCTCGCTGCTGCCCTGGCTGACCGCTACGGCGCTGCTGCACTCGCTGCTCGCCCAGCGGCGTGGCGGGGGCCTCACGGGATGGGCGGTCGGCCTGGCCGCCCTGACGTTCTCCCTGGTGATCCTGGGTACCTTCCTCACCCGGTCCGGCGTGGTCGGCAGCGTGCACGCCTTCACCCAGTCCAGCATCGGACCCCCGCTGCTGGTCTTCCTCGCCGCCACCACGGTCGGCTGGTTAGCGCTGCTCGCCCTCCGGGGCGACCAGCTGAAAGGGCAGGTGGGGAAACCGACCCGGGACTTGCGGGCCGGCCCGCGCTTCTCCCTGCTGTCCCGTCGGAGCGCGCTCGTCGGCAACAATCTGCTCCTCGCCGCGGTCACGGCCACCGTTCTGGTCGGCACCCTGTTCCCCATCGTGCAGCAGATGCTCTCCGGTGCCGAGACGACGGTCGGCCCCGGGTACTACAACCAGGCGCTGGCCCCGCTGGCGTTCACCGTCCTGGCCCTGATGGCGGTCGGCCCGTTACTGGCCTGGCAGGGGGATCCGCTGGCAAGGCTGGCCCGCCGGGCCGGGACACCGGCGATCAGCGCCTGCCTTGTCGCCGGCCTCGTGGGTCTGACTGGGAGCCAGCCGCCGAGCGCGGTGGTGATGTGCGGGCTGGCCGCCATCGTCGTCTCAACCCTGGTCGCGCGGCTGGCCGGCGGTGGTCGGGCCGGCGTGTGGCGGGCCGCGCGCCGCCACCGACGCGCCATCGGCGCGCATGTCGCACACCTGGCCGTCGCGATCGCGGCGTTGGCGGTCGTGGTGTCCGGCGCCGACCCGCCCGCTGAGCAGCGGGAGGTCGCCGTCGACGGCACGGCCACGTTGCGCGGGGTGACGATCCGGCTGGTCGGGCTGGACTCGCGGGTGACGGAGGGGCAGGAGAGGGCCACGGCGCGGCTGGAGGTCCGTTCGGGGAACGGCCCAGCACGCACCCTGTCTCCCACACTGGCGCTCTTCCCCGGCCACGGCATGGTCGTCGCCACCCCGGCGATCGACACCGGGCTGACGCGGGACGTGTACATCACCCTGCTGTCCGCCGATCCGCAGGCGGGGAGGGCGCTGCTCAGGGTGTCCGTGAACAGCCTGATGGGGGTGCTGTGGTGCGCGGCCGGGCTGTTGCTGGCCGGCACCGCCCTGGCTGCCTGGCCACGGCGGGCCACGACGGCGTCCCGAAACCGCGACGCTGGAGCGGCGCGCCGGCTGGTTCAGGAGGTGGATCGGTGACCGGACGCCGTCCGCTGTTCACCCGTCGTGCGGTACTCGTCGCGGCGGCCGCCGGCGGAGGGCTGGTCGCCACCGTCCCGCTCGCGCACGGTCTGCGCCCTGGTGTCGGTACCCCGGCCACGACCGGGGACGGCCTGGCCGCTCCGCTGGCCGGCACCGGGCTGGACGGAACGTTCTTCGATCTCGCCACGCTGCATGGCCACATCGTGGTCGTCACCGTCTGGGCGTCATGGTGCGAGCCCTGTCGTCGGGAGTTTCCGGTGCTGCTCGCCGCCCTCAAGCGGTGGTACCCGGCGGTGCGCGTCGTCGGCCTCAATACCGCCGATCGGCCGGAGAGTGCGCGGCGGTTCCTGCGCGAGGCGGCCGCCGAGGCGGTGCCCGTCGTGTCAGACCCCGACGGGAGGCACGCGGTCGCCTGGGCCGTGCGCGGCATCCCCGAAACCGTCGTCGTCGACCGTGGCGGCCGGGTCGCCGCGCGGCATCAGGGAGAGGTGACGTGGGCATGGCTGGAAGCGTCCGTCGGACCCCTCCTACCCTGAGGCGGATCCTTTTCGGGTTGCTGGCCGTCGGCGCGCTGCTGCTGTTCGCCGCCGGGCTGCACCGGGCGGCCGTGGCCGGATCGGATCCCGCCGACGAGGACGCCCGGGTACGGGCGATCGCCGCCACCGTCCGGTGCCCGGAGTGCGTCGGGGAGTCGGCGGCCGACTCGCAGGCCCCGATGGCCCGAGGATTCCGGGAGACGATCCGCGAGCAGATGCGAGCGGGGCGGGAGCCGGACGAGATCCAGCGCTGGTTCGTCGACCGGTACGGGCCGGCCATCCTCCTCGAACCACCGGCCCGAGGGCTGGGGCTGCTGTTGTGGTGGCTGCCGGTGGCGTTCGTGCCGTTGGCGCTTGCCGTGCTGTCCGTGACCCGCTGGGCCCGGCGGCGGAGATCCGGACCGGCGGTACGGCAGGCTGGCCGCGCGTCCGAGACGAACGTCGTCCCCCCGGGCCGTTCCGTCCGGAGCGCCCTGCTGGTGGCCACGGTCGTCGCCGTCACCGTCGCCGTCGGGATCGCCGCGGCCGGTCAGCGCGCACGCGACCAGCCGGCCAGTCCTGCGGCGGCGACGACCGGCGACGGCGAACTCCAGGTCCTGTCCGCCGCCGCCAGCGCCGCCCCCGACGACGGGAGCACCTGGTTCTCGCTGGGACGGGCGCTGGAGCACCGCGGGAGGCTGACGGAGGCCGCCCAGGCCTACGACCGCGCGGTCCGGCTCGATCCGACGGACTCCGCCGCGATGTTCCGGCTCGCCTTCGCCTACGCCCGTTCCGGCCAGGCGGAACGGGCCCGCCCACTGCTGCGGGAGGTCCTCACCCGCGACACGGAGCACGCCGAGGCGCTGCTTCTGCTGGGCATGCTGCAGCACGAGGCGGGCGAGGCCGAGGCCCGGGCGACCCTGCGCCGGTTCCTGGACGTGGCCGCCGACCACTCCGCCGCCCCCGAGGTCCGCCGGTTGCTGGCTGGCACCCGATGACGCGCCAGGCACGGGGCAGCGCGGGGTTCGGCACGCCGGCGGCTCCGCCGCCATCCGGACGAGGAGTCCGAACCGTGCTCGGGGCGCCGGTGCGTCCATGCTGAGCGGGGAAGCCGCCGTCCTGGCCCATGCCACCGCCGCCTCCTGGCGGCAGGTCGATCCCGCGACGGTGCTCGCCCTGGTCGCCACCGGGCTGTTGTACACCCGGGGACGCGGCGAACTGGCGGCCTTCCGGTCCGGGCCGGCAATGCTGCCGCGCTGGCGGGTCCGGTGTTTTCACGCCGGGCTCCTGGTGCTCGCGGCCGCCCTGGTCGGGCCCCTCGACGTGGTGGCCGAGGACCTGTTCTGGGTACACATGGTGCAGCACCAGCTGCTCGCGCTGGTCGCGCCGCCGCTGCTGATCCTGGGGCGAGGCGGCTTGGTGATCGGCAGTGCGCTGCCGAGGTCCGTTCGCCGGGTTTTCCTTCCCGGGCGCTGGACGCCCCGCCCGCTGCGATCCGGAGGAGCGATCGGCGCCGCGGCGGCCGGAGTCCACGCCGGCACCTGGTGGCTGTGGCACCTTCCCGGTCCGTACGGACTGGCACTGCGGTGGGAGGTGGCGCACGTCGCCGAACACGCGCTGTTTCTCGGCAGCGGCGCGGTGCTCTGGTCGGTCACCCTCCGCCGCCGTCCGCGCATCAGCCTTCCGGCCGCGCTGTTGTCGGTGATAGCCGCGATGCTGCCAACCTCCGTGCTCGCCGGCCTACTCACGTTCAGCGCCAGGTCGTGGTACGACGGTCACCATGCCGGAGACTGGGGTCTGACGCCGTTGGAGGACCAGCAGCTGGGTGCGTCGTTGATGTGGTTCCCCGGGTCGCTGAGCTACCTGGTCGTCGCCGCCGTGATCGTGTTCCGGGGTCTGACCCCACCGGCGGCACCGCGTTCGATTGGGTGCGGCGTGGGCGCGCCGACCCGCGGGCACCCGGCCGGTGGGGCTGGCCGGAGCACCGCGACCCTGAGTTCGGGTGGGCCCGGTATGGGGCGTCACGAAGTCGCCCGGTGGGACCGGGCGGGACCCGATGAGTGAGGATCCGTGCCGGCTCTGTCACCTGCCCTGTGACGAGTGGCTGCTGGCCTACGAGGGCTTCGACCCCGCCCGGGAGGGAACGCGGGAGGCGTTGCTGGCGCTGGGTAACGGCTACCAGATGACGCGGGGCGCGGCGCCGGAGGCCACCGCCGACGGCGTCCACTACCCGGCCACCTACATCGCTGGGCTCTACAATCGGCTGGTCTCCGACGTCGACGGTCGCCGCCGGGTCGACGAGAGCATTGTCAACCTGCCCAACTGGTTGACGTTGACGTTCCGTCACCCGGGCGGGCCCTGGTTCTCCGGTTCGGTGTTCCAGGTCCTCCACCGTCATGTCGCCCTCGATCTGCGGCAGGGCACGGAACGGCGGGAGATGGTGATCCGGGACCCGCACGGTCGTCGTACCCGCGCGGTCCAGGAGCGGATCGTCTCGATTGATCGCCCGCACCTGGCCTGCCTCCGTACGACGATCACGGCCCTGGACTGGTCGGGGCCGCTGTACGTGCGGAGTCTTCTGGACGCCCGGGTCACCAACGACAACGTCGCCGAGTACGGCGCCTTGGCCCGGCACCACCTGGTCGACTGCGTCACCGGATACCAGGGGGACGTCTGCTGGCTGACCGTACGGACCACGCAGTCGCGGATCCGGATAGCCCAGGCCGCCCGCCTCACGCTCCACCCGCACGACGGGTCAGCTTCCGAGCACCAGGTCGGCGGGCCCGGACACGTCGGGCACGAGATCCAGCTCCACATGACCTCGGGAACGCCGGTCACGATCGACAAGACCGTCGCCATGTACACCTCCCGGGACCGGGCGATCTCCGAACCGCTCGGCGCCGCCTGCGGCGAGATAAGCGACGCGCCTCAGTTCCCCGCGTTGCGGGACGCGCACCTCCTGGCGTGGGAACATCTCTGGCGACGCTTCCACCTTCGTCTCGGCGGCCACGACCTGGTGCGGGAGCAGTTGGCGCTCAACGTGCACCTGTTCCACGTCGCGCAGACCCTGTCCGGCCACACCGCCGACGCCGACGCGGGCGTGCCCGCCCGTGGGCTGCACGGTGAGGGCTACCGGGGACACGTCTTCTGGGACGAACTGTTCGTCTTCCCCCTGCTCAACCTGCGTACCCCCGAACTGACCCGGGCCCTGCTGCTCTACCGGTACCGCCGGCTCGCCCAGGCCCGCCGACTCGCCCGCGCACTGGGCCTGGCCGGTGCGCTGTTCCCGTGGCAGAGCGGCAGCGACGGCCGGGAGGAGACACCCGAGTTTTTCCACAACCCGCTATCACAGCGGTGGATGCCGGACAACTCCCGCCGGCAGTACCACGTCAGTCTCGCCGTGGCCTACAACGTCTGGCAGTACTACCAGGTCACCGACGACATCGACTTCCTGGCGATGTACGGAGCCGAACTGCTCGTCGAGATCGCGCGGTTCTGGGCCTCGGTCGCCGAGCACGACCCGCGGGACGACCGTTACCACATCCGCGGCGTGATGGGCCCGGATGAATTCCACGACGGGTATCCCGACGGGCCGGGATCAGGTATCGACGACAACGCCTACGTCAACGTCATGACTGCCTGGGCTCTCGCCCGGACGGTGGACGCCTACCGGATCCTGGGCGGGCACCACACCGATGACCTGTGGCGGCGCCTCGCCGTCGACGAGCAGGAGATAGCCCGCTGGGGCCACATCAGCCGGCGGCTGCACGTCCCCTTCCTGCCCAACGGGCTGCTCAGCCAGTTCGAGGGCTTCGCCCACCTCGACGAACTCGACCTTCGGCCGTACCGCGACCGGTACGGCGACATCGGGCGCCTCGACCTCATCCTGGAGGCCGAGGGCGACCACCCGAACCGTTACCAGACGTCGAAACAGGCTGACGTCCTGATGCTGTTCTACCTTTTCAGCGCGGAGGAGGTGACCGCGCTTCTGCACCGGCTCGGCTACGACTTCCGCCCCGCGACGATCCCGGAGACGGTCCACCACTACCTGGCCCGGACCACGCACGGATCAAGCCTCAGCCGGGTTGTGCACTCCTGGGTGCTTGCGCGCACCCGGCGCTCCCAGTCCTGGCACCTGCTGCGCGACGCACTCGCCGCCGACCTCGCCGACACCCAGCCCGGCACCACCCGCAAGGGGATCCATCTCGGCGCGATGGCGGGTACCGCAGACATCGTGCAACGTTGCTACACCGGCCTGGAGGTCCGCAGGGACGCGCTCGGCCTCCATCCGCAACTACCGCACACCCTCGCCCATCTCGACTTCGACCTGCGCTATCGCGGGCACTGGCTCCGCATCCACTGCAGTCACGACCTCATCTCGGTGCGTGCGCTGCCCACCACCGCCCCGCCGGTCACCGTGATCATCGAGGAGACGGCGCACGTCCTCAGCGGCGAGAGCGACGTTTCGGTACCTCTCACCCGGAAGCCGCTGGCCCCGAGCCGGACTGACGGCTCGTCTGGTTCTTGATCGAGGGCGGCCACCGAGTCGACCCGGCTTTGCAAACGTGAAGTGGAGGAGTACCTGCGGCAGACGGCGAAATCGCGGAGCGGGGGTACCCTGGCGGACCATCGAGCGGCATCCGCTGGATCGGGGCAACGGGCATGGTTCCTTCAACACCGGATGCGCCGCCCGCGGCGGCTTGGTTGCAGTCCGCTGTTGAAGGCGCGGCAAGCGCCGCCTCGGTTGCCGACGGAGAAGCAGGTGCCCCAGTGGTGCCGGGCTCGACGGGGCGTGTGCCTTCCTATTGCCGAGCGCCGGCTTCGATGGCAGATCTCGCAGCGGGGGAACCGCCGGTGCTGTCACGGACGACTGCGACGGGACAGGGCGCATGGTGCAGCAGGGCCTGGCTGACCGAACCGAGCAGCAGTCCCGTGAAGCCGCCCCGGCCGCGCGCGCCGACGACGACGAGCTGAGCGTCCCGGGCGGCGTGGACCAGCGCCGCGGCTGGTGGGTCCGTGAGTTGTAGCTGCTCCACCCGGACCTCGGGGTATCGGTCGGTCCACCCGGTCAGTGACTCGGCGAGCATTCGGGCGGCCGGGGGGCCAAGTTCGCCACCCGCGGTGACCGCCCGCAGCGTCGCTCGTCTCAGGTGTGCCTCCTCGAAGGCGAGACCGACAGCCACCTCACTGTGCGGGGAGCGGTCGACGCCAACCACGACCGGCCCGCCGACGGCGGGCTCTCCGCGTACCACGAGTACGGGGCAGGCAGCATGGGGAGTGACCTGCATCGCTACGGACCCGAGCAGCAGACCGCTGAAGCCACCGAGCCCGCGGCTTCCGATCACCACCATCTTCGCCGCCTCGGTTTCACCGATCAGCACCGGTGCCGGGTCCCCGTCAGACACGACCGTAGACACCTTGACGCCCGGGACCTCGGTCCGCACCTGCTCGGCAGCGCCACGCGCGATCCGCTCAGCCTGGTTGCGCAGTCCGCTATCCGGTGGACCGAACTCGGGCTGATCGAGTGGCACGTTGAACAGCGGCCAGATGAACGCGTGCACCACCCGCAGCGGAAGGCCCCGCCAGGAGGCTTCCAGGGCAGCCTGATGCAGCGCCCGCGCCGCTTCGGGCGAACCGTCCACGCCGGCCACGATCGGTGCCGGAGCGGTAGCTGTCATTCTCTCGGCCTTCCTGTCTTCGTCCTCGGCGGTCCCGTGAAGCGCTCAATCCCGGCGTGGCATCGGAAAGCTCGCCACCGCGACCCATGCCGTAGAGCGGGCCCACCCACATCTTGTGCCGCAGTCGGGCGGGAAGCGCGCCGAACGCCAGCCCGGCGCCGAACTCCCACGCGGGTTACCCCAACAGGTCGGAGAAAACGATGTCGCTCCGTCGGCGTAGGGCAGCCGGAATGGTCCGTGGCGGTGTGCTCAAGCTGCCTATACTTGGGCGGTTCTCATGGCGGCGTCCGTGGATCGAGCCGCGCCCCTGGCCTCGACCGGCCTGGACCTAATCGGCTTGCCATCCCGACCCTGGTTGGTGACCGGGACCGCCCGTGCCGTGTCTGGTGCAGTCAGGAGTGATGGGTGGGCTCCCAGGGTGTGGCCGAGTCACGCGATGAAGCGCACCACGAGATGTCGGCTCACGAGGTGGTGCTTCTTCTCGAGACCGATCCGCAGCGGGGGCTCAGCGGCGACGAGGCCCGGCGCCGCCGGGGGCAGTACGGGCCCAACGTGCTGCCGACCGGCGGCGGGGCTGGCGTCCTGCGTCGGATCCTGGGTCAGTTCCACCATCCCTTGATCTATGTGCTGCTGGCCGCGACCGCAGTGACGGCTCTGCTGCGGGAGTTCGTCGACTCCGTGGTGATCTTCGCGGTGGTGCTGATCAACGCGGCCATCGGGTTCGTGCAGGAGTCCCGCGCCGAGGCCGCGCTAAGCGGCCTGCGCTCGATGGTACGTACCGAGGCGCGGGTTATCCGTGACGGCCAGTCGCGGTCCGTGCCCTCGGAGGACCTCGTGCCGGGCGACCTGATCGAGCTGGAGCCGGGTGCGAAGGTGCCGGCTGACCTGCGGGTCGTGCGTTCGGATGAACTGAGGATTGACGAGTCGGCGTTGACCGGCGAGTCGGTCCCGGTGGCCAAGGACGAGGCGGAACTGCCCGAGATCACCCCCGTGTCCGACCGGCGCAACATGGCCTACTCAGGGACCCTGGTCACGGCGGGAAGCGCGACGGGCATCGCGGTCGGCACCGGCGCCCGCACCGAACTTGGACAGATTCATCGGCTGGTTGGGGCTGCGGAGGTGCTGGCGACGCCGCTGACCCGCAATCTCGCCCGGTTCAGCAAGGTGCTAACGGTCGCCATCCTCGTGCTCGCCGCTGTCACCTTCGGGGTGGGGCTGCTGCGGGGGCAGGATACGGTCGAGGTGTTCACGGCAGCGGTCGCCCTGGCGGTGGGGGCCATCCCGGAGGGATTACCGGCCGCGGTCACCATCACGCTGGCCATCGGAGTGGCTCGCATGGCCCGACGCCGGGCGGTGATCCGCCGGCTGCCTGCCATCGAGACGCTTGGCAGCACCACAGTGGTTTGTTCGGACAAGACGGGCACCCTGACCGAGAATCAGATGACGGTACGCGCGGTCTGGACGCTCGACGGCGAGTACTCGGTCACCGGGGCCGGACATGCGCCCGAGGGTGAGGTGAGCAACGAGAAGCAGACGGCTGCCGAGGCGACGGCCAGCCAAGCGCTGCGGTGCTGCCTGCTTGCGGGCGTCGCCTGCAACGACGCCCGCCTCAGCCGGCAGGATGGCAAGTGGACCCTGGTCGGGGACCCCACCGAGGCGGCGATGCTCGTCGTCGGGGCCAAGGGCGGCCTCGGCCAGGAGGAGGTGACTGCCCAATATCCGCGCATTGAGACGATCCCATTCAGCTCCGAGCGGCAGTACATGGCTACCCTGCACCACGACCGCGACTCCGACCGGCCCATCGGTCTGGTCAAAGGAAGCGTCGAGAAGCTCCTGTCGATGTCCCGGGCTGCCATGCGGGCCGACGGGTCGAGCTGCCCGCTGGACGAAGAGCGAATACAGCGTGCGGCGGAAGACCTGGCTCGTCGAGGGATGCGGGTCCTGGCCACCGCCGTGCGGTCTGAGGAGTCGAGGGAGTTCCACGAGGATTCACTGCCCGGCGTCCTGGTATTCACCGGCCTGCAGGCGATGCTCGACCCACTACGGGCCGCCGCCGCTCCCGCCGTGCAGGCCTGTCACTCCGCCGGCATCAGCGTCAAGATGATCACCGGCGATCACGCGGCGACGGCGGCCGCTATCGCCACCCAGCTCAAAGTGCTCGAGGTGGGGCAGCAGAGCCGGGTGCTGACCGGCGAGGAGTTGCGTGCGTTGCCCGAAGGGCGGTTTCCGGAAGTGGTGGAAGAGGCCGCGGTGTTCGCGCGGGTCTCTCCCGAGCAGAAGCTGCGGCTGGTGAAGGCACTCCAGCACCGTGGGCACGTGGTGGCGGTGACCGGCGACGGAGTCAACGACGCGCCCGCTCTGCGGCAGGCCGACATCGGCGTGGCCATGGCGCGCTCAGGCACGGAGGTGGCCAAGGAAGCGGCCGACATGGTGCTCACGGACGACGACTTCGCCACCATCGAGGCCGCGGTGGAGGAGGGCCGCGGCGTGTTCGACAACCTGACCAAGTTCCTGGTCTGGACATTGCCGACGAACCTCGGCGAGGGCCTTGTGGTGCTCGTGGCGATCGTGCTGGGGGCCACCTTGCCGCTGCTGCCCACCCAGATTCTGTGGATCAACATGACCACCGCCGTGCTTCTCGGTCTGATGCTCGCCTTCGAACCGAAGGAGGCCGGCGTCATGCGGCGACCCCCGCGTGACCCCGCTCGCCCCCTGCTGACCCGTGCCCTGATGGTGCGGGTGCTACTGGTGGCGGCCCTTCTCGTGGCCGGCTCGTCGTGGCTTTTCGAGTGGGAGCAGCAGACCGGACGAACGGTTGCCGAGGCACGAACGGCCGCGCTCAACCTGTTCGTCGTAGTTGAAATCTTCTACCTGTTCAGCTGCCGATCGCTCAGTCAGCCGATCTGGCGCGCCGGTCTGCTGTCCAACCGGTGGATCGTGGTAGGCGTGACGGCGCAGGTGGCCGGTCAACTCGCCATCACCTATCTACCCTTCATGAACCGAATATTCAGCACGGCACCCCTGTCAGCGGAGGCGTGGCTTCGCATCTTCGCGATCGGCGTCGCGACGGCAGTTGTGGTGGCGATCGACAAACGCCTGCGGCGGCACCTTCATGACGCACCCACCGGCGGCGGGGTCACCGGTTCACCGTCCGGGTAACAATCGGCATGGTTCCGTCGCCGCGAACCGCCAGCCGGAGTCAACGGTGACTTCCTGGTGGTGGGTGCTCCTCGCGGCCGTGGTCTGGCTGGCCATCGGTCTGCTCACCGCGCCTGTCTTACCGGGAGCCTCGTCCTATGTCGACACGCCCTCTGCGCCGCGACCACCGTGACCAGGCCAATCACGATGAAAGGGCTCGGTGGCTGCTCGTCGGGTGCTCGGGCGCTAGGGACAGGCTCGCAACGGGCGGACTGAGTGGGACGCCGTCTGTCTCTCCCTCGGGGTGGGTGGCCAGATGTCGTTTCGAGGCGAGTGACCGCTTGCCGCGAGACGCCGAGTCGTTCAGGCACCTCGCCGAGGGAGGGTGTAGCAGCGCACCGGTCAGCCGCCCAGGGTTCCGCCTATCCCCGTCGGAGGCCCTGACCAGCGTGGTACGACTGCGTCGACAGGTGGCGCGGGGCGGACGAAACGGGCGGACGATGACGGTCGGTGGCTTGCGTGGTCTGCTCCGTGACCGCGAGGGGGAGCTTCTTCTCGACCTGGTGTACGTCTTCGCGCTCACCCGGATCTCGGAGCGGTTGATCGTAGATTTCAGCACTCAGCGGCAGGTCGTTCTGCCGGAATTCGGTCAGACGGCGTTGTTGCTGCTGGCACTCTGGTTGACCTGGGTTCGCGCGGCGATCGTGACCAGCGCCTTCGATCCGCAAAAATGGGCGATCCGGCTCGTGTGCGTCCTGGTCATGTTCGGCACCATGATCATGGCCGTTACGCTGCCCTTTGCGACCGGCGATCGAGCCGTGGTCTTCGCGGTCACCTACGTCACCATCCAACTCGGCAAGCCCGTCGTGCTCCTGCTCGGCCGGTACGACCGGGAACGGCACAGCCCCGCGCGGGCGCTCTGTTGGGCAGCGGTATCCGCCGTACCCTGGATCGCCGGGGCGGTTCTCTTCCCGCAGAGCACCACTCGAGGGGTTCTGTGGACGCTGGCGGTGGCGCTGGACTACACGGGACTCGTCAACGGCTGGCCCGTTCCGGGACTTGGCCGCACCCGTATCGACGACTGGAAGCTCGCCGGGGAGCACATCGCCGAGCGTTTTCAGCAGTTCATCGTGATCGCGCTCGGCGAGACGATCCTGCTCACGGGAATCACGTTCGCCGAGCAGTTCACCCCCGATCGGGTGGTGCCGAGCGTCGTGTCCTTCGCCACCACGATCCTGATGTGGCGAATCTACTTCCACCGTGCTGGGGCGGTGTTGCCCGCCGCCATCGAGGCCATCCCCAGCCCAGCCCGCCTCGGTCGGTCTGCGTTCCACACCCATCTGATCATCGTGACCGGCATCCTCGCCACCGGCGTCGGCCACGCACTGGTCATCCATCATCCGGTTCTCCACGAGGATCCGCTGTGGCTCGCCGTCATCCTGGGTGGGCCCGCGCTGTTCCTGGTCGGGCGGTCCCGCCTCGAGTACGAGGTGTTCGCCCGGGTGTCCGCGTCCCGGGTCATCGGACTCCTCGCGCTTGCCGCTCTGACGCCGGTGATGGTCCGCCTGCCGCCGCTGTTCGCCACCTTCGCCGCAGTCGTCGTCCTGGCCGGGGTCGTGGCGTGGGACACGATGAGAGAGCGGAAACACCCAGGTGAGGAACCCTCACCGCCCGGGTCGGCCCGACGCCGAGGCTGACGGCAACCGAGGCAGGCGATTCCGGATCGCATCCGACACCGCCTCCCGCCCGAGCCAGGTCGGCCGGGACCTTCCTACGTGTCGTGCTGTCGGCGCACCATCTCGTTGATCCAGATGGGCGCGTACGGAGACGTGCAGCCCGGGGAAGTCGGGTAGTCCTTGAGCACCTCCAGGCGCTCACCGATGTCGAGTGCGCGGACGCGGTGCTCGGCGTGCTCGATCCCGATCTGCGCCAGGCAGTGGTTCATCGCCCACTGCAGGCGATCCGGGGCGCCTTTCATCTCCGCCTCGATGACGTCGAGCAGTCCCGCGAGGTCCAGGCCCTCGGGCTTCCTCGCCACGCGTTCCGCCGTCAGCGCCCAACCGGCGCTCGCGACCACCGGATCCGGATCGGCGAACCAGGCCAGGCGCAGCTCTTCGGAGTGCGGATTCTTCTTCACCACGTAGTTCACGAGCCAGTCGTGCACCTTGGGGGTGCGCGCCTCGCGCACCATGGCGTCCAACTCGTCACGCCCGAACGCCTTCGGGCGGCAGATCAGGATCGCCAGCAGTCTCGCCGCGGTGTCGTCCGTCTGCCAGAGCTGGCCCGCGAGTTCCTGCTGCGTCTTCAGCCGCTTCGCGAGCGCGCGCAGCCTGCTGAGGTTCACACCGTGGTCGTCACCGTGTTTCTCGTTCACCTCGCGGATCTTCGGGTCCTCGAGCTGGGCCAGCTCGGCCATCACCTCGGCCACCGTCGTCTCGGTCAGCGTCGTCTCGGCCACCTCAGCCTCCTGTCCATCACGCGCGAGATGCAGCCTACGACCGAAGTCGGCCTCCTGTCGTACAGGCGTCGCCAGCACGAGCAGCCCGGTTGGCGCCGGCGATGATCGTCGGGGAGCATCCGCCCGATCGGCGGGCTGGAGAGAGGGGCAGGCATGTCAACCGAGCCGGAGCCGGGGCTGGCACCCGAGCACCTGCGCACCAGACATCGGGGTGAGCCTGTCCTGCTCACGGTCGACGGGCAGGACTTCCGGGTCCGTGCCCGGGCCGAGGAGCCCGGCGGGTACGACTTCGACTGGCTCAACGGGCCGCACGACTACGGCTTCGGGCTCTCCGGGCCGGACGCGATGGGCCTGCCCGAGATGGAGCGGGCCATCCGCGACTTCCTCGCTCAGATCGACCCCACCACCGGGTACCTGAAGGAGTAGCCGGCGGGGCGGGCTCGGGCCTTCGGCGCTGCTGCTTGTCGGTCACCGGCACTAGCCTCGCGACATGTCGTCCACCCGACTCACCCGGGCCGCGGCCCGGCGCATCGCGGTCCGCGCGCAGCTGCTCGACGCGCGCCGGCCGGCCGACCTTCTCGGGGTCGTGCGGCAGCTGACGTTCCTGCAACTGGATCCCACGGCCGCGGTGGCACCGAGCGCCGATCTCGTGGCGTGGACCCGGCTCGGCGCCCGATATCGGCCGGCCGACCTGCAACGGGCCCTGGAACGTGATCGGTCGCTGTTCGAGCACCGCGCCATGGTGCGCCCGATGACCGACCTCGGGCTCCACCTGGCGGAGATGGCCGCCTGGCCTCAGGAGGCGCGGCGGCGGGACTGGTTGCGGGCCAACGACGCGTTCCGCCGGTACGTGCTCGACCTGCTGCGCGACTCCGGGCCCCTGCTGTCGCGCGACGTGCCGGATCGCAGTGTGCTGCCCTGGCCGTCCACCGGCTGGACGAACAACCGCAACGTCACCCAGATGCTCGAGTTCCTCGCCGCCCGCGGCGAGATCGCCATCTCCGACCGCGTCGGGCGGCAGCGGCGATGGGACCTGGCCGAGCGGGTCTACCCGGCGGGCACCCCGGTCGTCCCGGCGGAGGAGGCCCGCCGGATCCGCGATGAGCGACTGCTACGGTCCCTCGGCATCGCCCGCCCGTCGGTGGTCGGCGAGGCGGGGGAGCCGGTCGAGGTGGAGGGCACCTCCGGCGTGTGGCGGGTCGACCCCACGGCGGCCGGCGAGCCGTTCGCCGGGCGTACCGCGTTGCTGTCGCCGTTCGACCGGCTCGTCCACGACCGGCGGCGCGCGCTCGAGCTCTTCGGCTTCGACTACCGCCTGGAGATGTACGTGCCCAGGGCGAAGCGGCGCTGGGGCTACTTCGCGCTGCCCGTGCTGCACCACGATCGGCTGATCGGCAAGGTGGACGCCACGGCCGACCGCCGGGCCTCGGTCCTGCGGGTGGACGCCGTTCACCAGGACGTCCGCTTCACCGCCGCCATGACCGCCGCCGTGCACGCCGAACTCGACGCGCTCGCGTCCTGGCTCGGCCTGTCCTCCGTCGACCACGCGCCGTCCGCGCGGTGAGGTGTACGGGGCCGAACCCCGGGTAGTCGCCGCGGTCGGTGTGACGGGGGTCGGGAGGTCAGGTGGAAAGGTATCCCGCCGTGGAGGCCCACGGCCTGATCGGTGACCTGCAGACCGCGGCGCTGATCACCAAGGACGGGACGCTGGACTGGTTCTGCGCGCCCCGCTTCGACTCGCCGAGCATCTTCGGCGGCCTCCTGGACCGGCGCAGGGGCGGCCACCTCCAGATCTCGCCGTACGGTGTCGACTACCGGAGCAAGCAGCTCTACCTGCCCGGCACACCGATCCTGATCACCCGCTTCCTCAGTGCGGAGGGCGTGGGCGAGCTGATCGACTTCATGCCCGTCGCCGGAGATCAAGCCACCGACCGGCACCGCCTGGTCCGGCTGCTCCGGGTCGTCCGCGGGGCCATGACGTTCCGGCTCGACTGCCGGCCCGGGTTCAACTACGGGCGTGACCCGTACGAGCTGGAGGGCCACCCGGCCGGCGTCGTCTTCCGCAGTGCCACGATCTCACTCACCGTGCATCACGTCCGCTTCGGCGAGGGCCTGCCCGGCCTGCAGGACCGCAAGCGCAGCAGCACGGAAGGCGTCCAGGTGACCGGCGCGCTGCGCGAGGGCGAAGCCGGAGGCGTGGTCATGGACACCGCGTCTCCGGAGCCGCCGCGACCCTATTCGGCCGAGGAGGCGCGGGCACTGCTGGAGGAGACCCGGGACTTCTGGCGGCGCTGGCTCGCCCGCTCGCAGTACACCGGCCGGTGGCGGGAGATGGTCGAGCGGTCCGCGATGACGCTGAAGCTCATGACGTACGCCCCGACCGGCGCGCTGATCGCCGCGCCCACCGCCGGGCTGCCGGAACAGCTCGGCGGGGAGCGTAACTGGGACTACCGCTACACCTGGATCCGCGACGCCTCCTTCTCGGTGCACGCGCTGCTCAGCCTGGGCTTCACCGACGAGGCGCGCGGTTACCTGCGCTGGCTCAACGACCGGGTCCGGGAGGCGAAGGACGAGCGGTCACCGTTGCAGATCATGTACCGCGTCGACGGCTCGCCCGACCTCACCGAGGAGGTGCTCGACCACCTGGAGGGCTACCGAGGCTCGGCGCCGGTGCGGGTGGGCAACGACGCCGCGAGCCAACTGCAACTCGACATCTACGGTGAGGTGCTCAACGCGGTGCACCTCGCCAGCGACCGCGGGTTGCGAAGCTCCCACCAGGGTTGGCTGCACATCGTCCATTTGGTGGACTGGCTCTGCGACAACTGGGACCAGCCCGAAGACGGGATCTGGGAGACCCGCGCCGGCCGCCAGGACTTCACCTACGGACGGCTCATGTCGTGGGTGGCGTTCGACCGCGCCATCCGTCTCGCCGACCGGCTCGGGCGGCCGGGCGACACGATCCGGTGGGCGAACGCGCGCAACGCCGCCTACGAGCAGATCATGACCCGCGGCTTCCACCCCGGTCGCGAGGCCTTCGTGCAGCACTACGCAACCGACGTGCTGGACGCGTCGCTGCTCGCCATGCCGTCCGTCGGCTTCGTCGCGCCGACCGATCCGATGTGGCAGTCGACCCTGCGGGCCATGGACGCCGAGTTGGTCTCCGACAGTCTCGTCTACCGGTACAACCCGACCGCCTCGCCCGACGGCCTTGCCGGCAACGAGGGCACCTTCAGCATGTGCACCTTCTGGTACGTGGAGGCCCTCGCGCAGTCCGGCCGTCTCAACGACGCGCGGCTGACCTTCGAGAAGATGCTCACCTACAGCAGCCAGCTCGGGCTCTACTCCGAGGAGATCGCCCCCGACGGGGAGCAGATCGGCAACTTCCCGCAGGCGTTCAGCCACCTGTCCCTGATCAGCACCGCGGTGCACCTCGACCATCTCCTGGACGGCCGCTCCTGACCGGCTCCCCCGGAACCGCCGGCCGAGGGAGCCGGGCGGGCGAACGGGCCCCGCTGCCGGCGTCCGTCGACCTACCCGTCGAGGCGGGCCGCGAGGCTCGCCCGGTAGTGCGGGCATTCGGTGAGGTCGTCGTGGTCGCAGCGCAGCGCCACGTCGACGATCTCCAGCGACGCCCGGGCTCGGGCGATCCGCTCCAGCAGGGCGGCGCGCTGCCGAGCCAGGATCCGGCGGCGGGCGGCGGGATCCTGCTCGTCGAGCACGGCGCGGACGTCGTCCAGGCTGAAGCCCGCCTTCTTGGCCCGCAGGATGGTCGCGATCCGGTACCGGTCGGCGGGGCCGTAGCGCCGCCGGCCGGCGACGGTCCGGGCGGGGGAGAGCAGCCCGACGGACAAGGTCCTCCACGATCTCGCCGAGCCCGGGCGGGCGCTCGCCGAGGCGCGGCGGGTGCTCGCTCCGGGTGGCCGGATCGTGCTGGTCGGCCAGGACTGGGACACGGTCGTCGTCGACTCCGACCAGCCCGCGCTCACCCGCGCCGTAGTGCACGCCCGGGCCGATCGCGTCGCCAGCCCCCGGGCCGCCCGCGGGTACCGCGCCCTGCTGCTGGACGCCGGCTTCGGGGCGCCCGAGGTGGAGGTGCACACCTGAGTGCGCACGGGCGAGGACGTACTGCCGGTGTTGGCCGGGTTCGCCGGTTCCGCGGTCGCGGCCGGCGCGATCGGTCCGGTTCAGGCGGAGCGCTGGCTGGCCGACCAGCGGCGCCGGGCCGCGCGGGACCGGGCCTTCCTCGCCCTCCCGCTCTTCGTGGCCGCCGCGCGCCGCGAATGACCGGTTGCCCAGCGCCCGGCCCCTCGATCGAGGCGACGCGGCGGCGCTGATCGGACGGGCGCCGGGCTTCGTCAACCAATGGTTGACGGCGCGGCGGCGTCAACTTAGGGTTGACGCATGACCAATCCGATACCCATGAGCAACCCCGTCCGGCTCGACGACCTGATCGAGGCGATCAAGAAGGCGCACACCGACGCCCTCGACCAGCTCTCCGACGCGGTCATCGTCGCCGACCACCTCGGCGAGGTGGCCGACCACCTGATCGGCCACTTCGTGGACCAGGCCCGTCGCTCCGGCGCCTCCTGGACGGAGATCGGCCGCAGCATGGGCGTGACCAAGCAGGCCGCGCAGAAGCGCTTCGTGCCCAAGGCCGCCGACACGCCGCTCGACCCGCAGCAGGGCTTCAGCCGGTTCACCCCCCGCGCCCGCAACGTGGTGATGGCGTCGCAGGAGGAGGCGCGGGCCACCGGGCACGCCGAGATCCGCCCGGAGCACCTGGTGCTGGGGCTGCTCAGCGAGCCGGAGGCGTTGGCCGCGCAGGCGATCGTCGCGCAGGGCGTACCGCTGGAGCGGGTCCGCGAGGCCGCGACCGCCGCGCTGCCGCCGTCCTCGGCGCAGGTGCCCGACCTGATCCCGTACGACGCGCAGGGCAAGAAGGCGCTGGAGCTGACCTTCCGTGAGGCGCTCCGGCTGGGGCACAACTACATCGGCACCGAGCACATGCTGCTCGCCCTGCTGGAGCTGGAGAACGGCAGCGGTGTGCTGGCCGGCCTCGGCGTCGACAAGGCCGCCGCCGAGGCCACGCTCGTCGCGGCGCTCGAGGCCGCGGCGAAGAAGGCCTCCTGACCGTCGCGGTCAGGAGGCGGCGGGGAAGCCGTACCGGGCGGCGTGCTCCGGGTCGGCCGGGTCGATCTGGCGGATCCCGGCATCGGCGAGGCGCTTGTTGACCTCGTCGAGCCGCTCCCGCACCAGCCGGGCCTCCTCCTCGGTCACCCGGCCCCGGTGCGGCTTGCCCGCGTGCTCGATGGTGCCGTAGTCGAGCTTCTCGGCGCCGCGGCGGGCCTTCGGCGGACGGACCCGCTCGGCGGTCCGGAGCAGTTGCGCCATCGGCACGTCGGTCGCCATCGCGTCGAACTCGCTCGCGGTCAGCACCACCCGCCGCGGCTCGCCGCCGCCGTGCCGGTCGTGGATCTCGACCACCGCGACGTCCAGCGCGGCGTCGTCGATGCTCTCCACCTCGACCGGCGTGGCGTCCAGTTGCACGGGCCCGGCCACCAGGTCAGGGTGCTCCAGCACGACGACGCGGACCACCTCGCCGTCGGGCTGCAGGACCGTGCCGCTGAAGTCGGAGACGTGGATCGTCTTCTTGCCCATGCGCGCAGCTTCTCCTGTCGTAGGCCGGGATTCCGGACCACAAGAAATTACCCGACAGGTGTGCGAAAGCCGCGGCTGGACCACCCGGGTGTGTCGCCGTACGTGGGTCAGCGGGTGTTGAGGCCGCGGCGGGCGGAGGCGCCGGCCGGCAGCTTGTTCAGCTCGCCCCAGGGCAGCGCGTCGGTGGCGGCCCGGTTGCCCCGGTACGGCGGCTGGCCCGGAAACCGTCCGGCGGTCTCGGGGGCCCGCCAGAGGCGCTGGGTGTCCTGCTGGTACCGGTCATTCGGCTGAATCGGCATGACCATTACCGTCCCAAAGAAAGTTGTACATGTATGGAAATGAATATGACGACCGATCGATGGATCAGGTTCCCGCGATCGGTAGCCGGACCACGAACCGGCACCCGTCGGTGAGGTTCTGTACGTCTACCCGCCCGCCGTGCGCCTCAATCAGCCCGCGCACGATCGCCAGGCCCAGCCCGCCCGAACCGGCCGGGTGCCCGTTGCCCGGCCGCGGCGTGCGCGCCGGCTCGCCCCGGAACGCCACGTCGAAGACCCGGGGCAGGTCCGCCTCCGGGATCCCGCCGCAGGTGTCCGCCACCGCCAGCCAGGCGGCGTCGGCGTCCCGTCCGGCGTCCACCCGGACAGTGCCGTCCTCGGGGGTGTAGCGGACCGCGTTGAGCAGCAGGTTGCCCACCACCCGGGCCAGCTCCGGCTCGCTGGCCAGCACGGTCGGCCAGCCGGTCTCCGGGGCGACCAGCCGGATCCGCCGGGCGGCGGCCAGTGGCGCCGTGCCGGCCAGCGCGTCGGAGACCACGTCACCGAGCGGCACCGCCGACAGCGACAGCCGCAGCGCCCCGGCGTTGATCCGGGACAGCTCGAACAGGTCGTCCACCAGCCGGGTCATCCGGTCGGTCTCCACCCGGATCCGACGGTGGTACTCGGCGACCGTCTCCGGGTTGCGTACCACCCGGTCCTCCAGCGCCTCGGCCATCGCCCGCAGCCCGGCCAACGGGGTGCGCAGGTCGTGCGACACCCAGGCGACCAGGTCGCGCCGCCCCTGCTCGATCCGCCGCTCCCGCTCCCGCGCCTGGTCGGCCCAGACCGCGGCGGCGGCGAGCCGGCGGGCGAAGAGCCAACCGACCGCGAGGCTGACCACCGCCGCGGCGGAGACGGTGATCAGCACCACCTCCAGGTCGTGCGCGGAGAGGAACATCGCCTCGGCGACCACGGCCACGCCGGCCACCACCGCGGTCACGGTCACCGCCAGCAGCACCACGATGTGGACGGTGATCGACCGGCCGCGCAGCAGTCGCAGGGCGAGCGCGCCGGCGGCGCCGACGCAGAGCGCCGCGGCGAGCGCCGCCGCGAAGATCAGGGCCAGGTCACGCATCGGTCGGCTCGTACCGGTAGCCCACGCCCCAGACGGTCACGATCCGCCGGGGATCGGCCGGGTCGGCCTCGACCTTCTCCCGCAGCCGCCGGACGTGCACGGTCACCGTCGACTGGTCGCCGAAGCTCCAGCCCCACACCCGCTCCAGCAGCTCGGCCCGGCGGAACGCCCGCGCCGGATGCCGCATCAGGTGCGCCAACAGGTCGAACTCGCGCAGGGTGAGCGCCAGTTCGCGGCCGTGCAACCGGGCGATCCGGGGGCCGGTGAGCACCTCCAGCCCGCCGTCGGTGAGCACCTCGGGCGCCGTCCCGGGTGGCTCGCCGCCCGCCCGGCGCAGCACCGAGCGGACCCGCAGCACCAGCTCCCGGGGGGAGAACGGCTTGCCCAGGTAGTCGTCCGCGCCCAGTTGCAGGCCGAGGATCCGGTCGGCCTCGTCGCCGCGGGCGGTGAGCATGACGATGGGTACGCCGTCCGGCCGCGCCCGCAGCCGCCGGCACACCTCCAGGCCGTCCAGCACCGGCAGCATCAGGTCGAGGACGACGAGGTCGGGCGGCTCCGCGGCGACCGCGGCCAGCGCGGCGGCCCCGTCGCCGACGTGGTCGACCCGGTAGCCGGCGTGCTCCAGGTAGCGGCAGACCACGTCGCTGACCGTCCGGTCGTCGTCGACGACCAGCACCCGCTGGGTCACCCGGCACCTCCCTCGCGTCGGGCCAGCGTAGCCAGGGGCACGCCGCGGCGGGTGTTGCGATGTCCTTACGGTTCCGGGCAGGCAGTGACGGGGACCACTGTACGGATACCCCTAGGGGGTATATGGTCGGCGACATGGACAACGCGAACCTGACCCGACTGGCGATCACCGCGACGGTGCACTGCCTCACCGGCTGCGCCATCGGCGAGGTGCTCGGCATGGTCATCGGCACCGCCCTCGGCTGGTCCGATCTCGGCACCATCGCGCTGGCGGTCGGCCTGGCCTTCCTCTTCGGCTACTCGCTCACCATCCGGCCGGTGCTGCGCTCCGGCGTGCCGCTGCGGACGGCGGTCAAGGTGGCGCTGGTCGCCGACACCGTCAGCATCGCCGTGATGGAGGTCGTCGACAACGGCGTCATGCTGGCCATCCCCGGGGCCATGGAGGCGGGCCTGACCAGCTGGGTCTTCTGGACCAGCCTGGCCGGCGCCCTCGCGGTGGCCTTCGTGGTCACCGTGCCGGTCAACCGCGCGCTGATCGCCCGCGGCCGTGGCCACGCGGTGACCCACCGGTACCACGCCGGGCACGACCACCCGACGTCCGCGGAAGGGCACCACGCCGGCCACTCCGCCGGCCACGCCGGTCACGAGGCCGGCCACGCCGGTCACGAGGCCGGCCACGCCGGTCACCACGCCGGTCACGCGGGCCGCGACGCCGGTCACCTGGGGCACTGACCGGTTCCGTACGCCGGGCGAAGCCGCCCGGCGTACGGTGATCGGCGGGTTCCGGCCCCGCGACGGCCGGCGGTGCGGGGAGGTGAGCCGATGCTCGACCGGCGGCTGCACCTGCACCTGGCCACCTGGCTCGGGCAGTGGCCCGCCGGCCCGGGGCTGCACGTGGTCGGCTCGTACCGCCGGACCCGGCCGGCGTGGGACGGCCGGCTCCGGCCGGCGATCGCGGTCCGCGCCGGCGCGAGCACCGTGCTGTCGGTGCCACCGGACCGCGTCCCGGCGGTCCGGGACCTGGCCCGGCGACCGGACCGGCTGTTGCCGGAGTTGCCGGCGGCGGTCGGCCACCGCGGCTGGGCGGTGCACGACGACGTCTTCCGGTGGTGCGTGGCGCCGACCCCGCTGCCCGACGTGGGGGAGTGGACCTCCCCCGGCGAGCCGGGGCTGCCCGCCTGGCTGCGGCTGTTCGACCGGGCGGTGCTGGTGGTCCGCGACGAACGGGGCCGCTACCTGGCCGGAGTCGGGATCAAGCGGCACGACGCGTACGGGCACGAGCTGGCGGTGGGAACCGTGCCCGCGGCCCGCAACCGGGGCCTGGCCCGCCGCCTCGTCGCCCAGGCGGCCCGCCGGGTGCTCGACGACGGGGCGGTTCCGACCTACCTGCACGATCGCGGCAACTCCGCCTCGGCCCGGGTGGCGGCCGCGGCCGGCTTTCCGGACCGGGGGTGGCGGTCGTTCGGGGTCTACCCGACCTGACCGGCGGGGCGGCACCGGGGGCGGCAGGGCGCGGACCGTGGATCCCGGGCCGAATCCACGGTCCGCAGCCTCCCCCCAGGTCCCCGTGGGTGCGCGACGCTGATTACGCTACGTATCGGCGGGCTCGACGGCAAGATGCCCGCACTCGCTTCGGAGTGTCGAATAGCGGACTTGACCTGGAGCGGAGCCGGAGCGGCCGGCCGGGCCGGTCAGTGACGCAGCGTGCGAATGAGGTCGAGGACCTGCCGGGTGACCGGGCGGAGCACCCGCAACCGGGACAGCGCCACCAGCCGGTCGACGAGCGGCACCGCCCCGTCGATCAGCTGCCGGGTCCTGACCTGCCCCGGTGACCGGTCGTAGACCCAGTAGAGGATCACCCCCATGTACGCCAGCCAGAGCAGCTCGGGCAGCTCGGGGCGGAGCTCGGCGTCCACCTTGGCGGTCGAGCCGTCCAGCACCTCGGCGAAGAGCTCGATCGCCGCTTGGCGCGGTGCCGAGGACTCCGCGGAGAACGGGCTCAGCGGGGAGGTCGGCTCCGCCGCCGTCTTGAAGAAGCTGGCGGCGAAGTCGTGCGAGGGGGTGAGCACGTCGATGCCGGCGTGCAGCGCCCCGGCGAGCCGGGCGGCGAAGTCGGACTCGCGGTCGAGCACCGGCTGGGCCGCCGCCCGGTGCTCGACCTGGGCGCGGGTGTAGAACTCCTGGATCAGGTGGTCCTTGGAACCGAAGTAGTAGTAGGCGTTGCCCACCGCCACCCCGGCCTCCTGCGCGATGGCCCGCATGGTGGTCCGGGCGTACCCGCGCTCGCGGAACAGCCGCATCGCGGTGTCCAGGATGAGCTGGCGGGTCTGCTCGCCCCGGGCGGTCGCCGGCTCACCCGCAGCGGTCGTCGGCGCAGTCTGCTCGGTCATCGGGGCCACCGTAACCCGCCGGTTCGCCCACCGGCTCCGACCACGGCTCGCGGACCCGTTCACGGACCGCCGAGGCGACGGTCACCAGGCGCCGGGCCAGTGGCAGCAGATGCGGGCGGGCCAGCCGTTCCGCCGTCGCCCGGTGGTCGGCGAGCGCCCACAGGCAGGCGAACCAGGCGCCGTCGCCGGCGTACACCTCGCCGGTGTCCGCGACCACGGTCAGGTCGCGCAGGGTCGCGTCGTGGTCCAGGCCCGGGAATCGCCGCCGGGCCTCCATCGAGCCGGCCGGCACGAACTCCAGGGGTACGAGCTGGGGGCGGGACGCCAGCCAGGTGCGGGCGGCCCGGCACAGCGGGCAGTGCGCGTCGAACAGGACGGTGAACCCCCGGATGCCACCGCCGGAGCGCGCGGTGGCATCCGGAAGCCCGCCCGGCCCGTCGGCCGGGAGCCTCATCGCGCAGGTGCGGGCGGGGTCGGCCCGGCGTCCGGCTGGCCGCCGCTCACCGGCCCGGGCTGCGGCCGGTGGCCGGTGGTGTACGGCCCGGCCTGCGGGTGCGGGCCGGCCGGGTAGCCGGTGCGCGGGGCGGGTGGGACGGCCAGCTGGCCGACCGGGGCGAGCGGTGGGTGGGTGGCGAGCTGGCGGAGCCGGCCCCGGCGGTACCGGTTGAGCGCGAAGACGTTGAAGAAGTGCAGCGCGCCGAGCACCAGCAGCACCAGGCCGACCTTGAGCGACAGCTCCTCCATCGCCTCGCTGGTGGAGCGCACCGGGTCGGGGTGCTTCATCGCCACCGTGACGTAGCCGAGGTTGAGCAGGTAGAAGCCGACCACCAGCAGGCTGTTCACCGCCTTGGCGAGGCGTTCGTCGGCGAACACCTCCTCGAGGAAGACCAGTCCGTTGCGGGACAGCGCCCGGGCCACCCAGACGGTCAGCCCGATGCTGACCGCCAGATAGACCAGGTACATCCAGACCTTGGTGTCCATCCCGACTCCTTCTTGAACGCGTTCAAATCCGCTTGGGTCAGCGTACGGGAAGAGTTGAACGCGTTCAAGAAGGTTGCCGTGGATGGCTGTCGGCCGGGCGGGTGGGTATGGTCGGCTGGCACCGGCGCGGACGCCGGCGCGAGGCTCTCTCCGGTGAGGCGGTGGACGCACGTGCAGGCGCGGGACGCGGAGCGGCGGCAGGTGGTCCTGCGTCCGACCGGAGAAGTCGACATGTCCACCGCCGACGCCCTGGAGGCGGCGCTGCTCGACGCGCTGCGGCAGGCCGGGGTCGGTGAGGTCGTGGTCGATCTCGGTGACGTCGGCTTCCTCGACTCCAGCGGGGTCCGGGTGCTGGTCCACGGCGTGGCCGTGGCCCGGGAGCACGACGTGACGCTCCGGGTGACCCGGCCGCAGCCGGTGGTGGCCCGGGTGCTGCGAATCACCTCGGTCGACACCCTGCTCGGGCTCGCCGCCGGCGACCCCGGAGGGTCCGCCGGCGGCGACAGCGGGCGGCCCGCCGGCGGCGGCTGGCGCGGGCTGCACTGAACCGGCGGTAGCGGGTCGGCGGTCTCACGGCGGGCCGGCCGGCCCGCCGCCCGGCGATCAGGGTTCGGTGTTCGCGGCCGCCTCGGCCGACCACTCGACCAGCAGCAGCGTGGCGTCGTCCCGTCCCGGCCCGCCCTGGTGCTCGGCGACCGCGTGGGCCAGCCGGCGCAGGACCTCGGGTGCCGGCAGACCGGAGCTGATGTGCCGCTCGGTGAGATCGGCCAGCCGGGGCAGGCCGAACAGCTCCCCGGTGGCGCTGCGCGCCTCGGTCACCCCGTCGGTGTGCAGCAGCAGCCGGTCGCCCCGCTCCAGCCGGGTCTGCGCCGCCTCGACCTGGTCGGCCAGGCCGAGCGGGAGGCGTCGGCCCTCGGTCAGCTCCTGCACGGCCCGTCCCCGGCGCAGCAGCACCGGCGCCGGGTGTCCGGCGACGACGTACCGGAGCAGACCGGTGCCGGTGTGGAACTCGGCCAGCACCCCGGTGACGAAGCGGGCGTCCCGCCACTGGCCGGCGATCGCGGCGTCCACCGCCCCGGCCAGCCCGGGAAGATCGGTGCCGGCCCGCCGGGCCGCCCGTAGGGCGGAGAGCGCGACCGAGGTGGTGAGCACGGCCGGCAGGCCGCGGCCCACCCCGTCCAGGATCGCCAGCGACACGATCCCGTCGTTCAGGGCGTAGTCGAACGCGTCCCCGCCGACCTCGTAGCAGGGTTCCAGCAGGGCGCTGATCGAGGCGTCCGGGCTGGCGAAGGTCAGCGGCGGCAGCAGGTGCCAGAGCAACTCGGCGGAGACCGCCATCGGGCGGCTGCGCCGGGCCCGGTGCAGGCCGTCGCCGTAGCCGCTCTTGCTGGTCACCAGGTGCCCGACGAGGCCGGCGATCAGCCGGCCCCCGTCCTGCAGCGACCGGTCGGCCGGATCCACCCCGGCCGGCGGGACGATCTCCAGCAGCCCGAGCCGATCGGTGCCGTTCACGATCGGCACCCAGAGCCGGGGTGGCGGTCCCTGCCCGATGTGCACCTCGACGTGGGTGAAGGCGCGGCCGGCCAGGCTGCTGTCGATCGGCAGCCGGTCCGGCACCGGACGGCCGGGCTCGGGCAGCGGGCGCAGGTCGCACTGCTCGACGTCGACCAGGTAGACGGTCGCCGTGACGCCCAGTGGCCGCAGCACGGCGCCGACCGCCAGCGGCAGCTCGTCCGGCGGCAACCGGTGCGACCGGGAGACGAGGTCGGCCAGCGCTCGGTGCCAGGGGTCGGTGGCGGTCATTCGACCCGGATACCCCGGACCGACCCGATCAATGCCGCCCGGGCGGGCGGGACCGGCTCCGCCGGACGCCGGTGCCGGGCGGGCGGCCGGGGGGACACATCCGGCCCGCCCGGCCGGGGGCTCAGCCGGCCAGCCCGAGCGCCTCGGCGGCGGCCCGGCCGTTGGCGTGGCTCGCGCCGTATGTGGTGACGAAGGCCCGGACGCCGGCCGGCCGCCAGCTCGCCGGCCATCCCATCTCGACCACGGTCACCGGGTGCTCGGCGGCCAACGCGGACACCAGCTCGGGGCCGCCGGGCAGCCGGTGCAGGTGCCGGCCGACCAGCACGATCGGCCGGGACCCGGCCAGTCCGCGCAGGGTGGCCGGGTCGGTCTCGGCGGCGACCACCCGGATCTCCTCCGCGTCGGCCAGGTGCGGCCCGAGGCCCCAGGGCACCCGGCCCTCGGCGATGGTGGAGGCGGCGTGCACCTGGACCACCAGGGGCCGGTCCAGCCCGGTCAGCGTGCCCTCGACCCGGACGGCGCGGCGGGCCGCCGCGTACCCCAGGTCGGTGGCGGCGGCGGAGGCCCCGCCGGCGGCGCCGGTCCAGGCGGCCAGCGCCGCGGCCCGGCCGGCGGCCTCCTCCACCCGGGACCGGTCCAGCCGGCCCTCGGCGAGCGCCGCGACGATCTCGGCGACGACCCGCTCGACCAGCTCGGCGTCGACCTGGGCGCCGATGCAGAGCAGGTCGGCGCCGGCGGCCAGGGCCCGGACGGCGGCCGGACCCACCCCGCCCGCGGCGACCGCGGCGCCCTTCATCTCCAGCGCGTCGGTGATCACCGTGCCGGTGAAGCCGTACTCGCCGCGGAGCAGGTCGACCAGGACGGCCCGGCTGAAGGTGGCGGGGCCGTCGCCGGTCAGCGCCGGCACCCGGATGTGCGCGGTCATCACCGCCCGCGCGCCGGCGGCCACCACCGCGGCGAACGGCGGCAGGTCGCGCCGGCGCAGCACGTCGACGGGCACGTCCACGGTGGGCAGTTCGTGGTGGGAGTCGGCGACGGTGGCGCCGTGCCCGGGGAAGTGCTTGGCGCAGGCGGCGACCCCGGCGGCCTGGAGCCCGGCCACCGCGGCGGCGGAGTGCGCGGCGACCCGGACCGGGTCGGCCCCGAAGGAGCGGGTGCCGATCACCGGGTTCTCGTCGGCGGTGTTGACGTCGACCGTCGGGGCGAGGTTGACGGTGATGCCGAGCGCGGCCAGTTCGGCCCCGATCGCCTCGTACACGCGCCGGGTGAGGGCCACGTCGCCGATCGCCCCGAGCGCGGCGTTGCCGGGATAGGGGCTGCCGGTGGCGTGGGCGAGGCGGGTGACGTCGCCCCCCTCCTCGTCGATGGCGATCAGCACGTCGGCGCGCCCGGCCCGCAGCCCGGCGGTGCTGGCCGCCACCTGGGCCGGGTTGTGCACGTTGGTGCCGAACAGGGTGTGCCCGGCGAGCCCCTCGGCGACCAGGTCGACCGCCCAGTCCGGCGGCACCGGGCCCGGGTACGCGGCGAGCAGCGTGCCGAGCGCGAGCCGGCGCAGTCCTGGATCGAGCCCCACGTGATCTCCCCTTTCGGTGTCCGGCGGCACGGACGTGGCGACGGAGGCGGCCGTCCCGGCGGTGCGGTGGTGCCGGGTCGTCCGAGTTCTCCGGTCCCGGGTGGCCGATACGCTACGGCTACCCGCTCACCGGTCGGTTTACAGTTAGCAAAGTTTATAGAAGCTGAAGGACGTGGCATGAGTGCGACCCGGTTGCCCGGCACCCCCCGCCTCCTGCGGGCGCTCAACGACCGCGCCGCGCTGGAGCTGCTGCTGGAGCAGGGGCCGCTGACCCGGGCCCGGCTCGGCGAGCTGACCGGGCTGTCCAAGGTCACCGCCTCCCAGCTGGTCGAACGGCTGGAGGAGCGGGGGCTGGTCACCCGGGTCGGCGAGCAGGCCGGCGGGCGGGGACCGAACGCCCAGCTCTACGCGGTGCGGCCGGGCAGCGCGCACGTGGTCGGGGTGGACGTCGGCCCGGACCGGGTGGTCGCCGCCTGCGCGGACATCACCGGGGCGGTGATCGGCCGGGTCGAGCAGTCCACCCGGGACACCGACGACCCGGTCGGCGTGGTGCACAACGCGGTCGTCCAGGCGGCCAGCAGTGCCCAGGCGCAGCTGTCGAGCGTGCGGCGGATCGTGCTCGGCACCCCCGGCCTGGTGGACCCGGCCACCGGGGACATCACCTTCGCCTTCAACCTGCCGCGCTGGCACAGCGGCCTGCTCGCCGCGCTCCGCGACGACCTGCACACCCCGGTGGTCTTCGAGAACGACGTCAACCTGGCCGCGGTCGCCGAGGCGCAGTCCGGCGCGGCCCGCGGGGTGTCGAACTTCGTGCTGGTCTGGGTGGGCGCCGGCGTCGGTCTGGCGATCATGCTCGGTGGACGGCTGCACCACGGCAGCAGTGGCGCCGCGGGCGAGATCGGTTACCTGCCGGTCCCCGGCGCGCCCATCCCGCGCGACGTGTCCCGCCGGGCCAAGCCCGCGTTCCAACAGCTGGTGGGTGGGGAGGCGGTGCGCGCGCTGGCGCGCGAGCACGGCTATCCGGACGACAGCTCGGCCGGCGCGGTGCACGCGGCCATCGCGGACGGCACGGCGGGCGGCCCGCTGCTCGACGAGCTGGCCCGGCGGCTGGCGCTCGGCGTGGCCAGCACCTGCGTGGTGCTGGACCCGCCGCTGGTGGTGCTCGCCGGCGAGGTCGGCCAGGCGGGCGGGGCGGCGCTGGCCGAGCGGGTGCAGCACGAGGTGGCGGCGATCACGCTGGTGCGGCCCCGGGTGGTGCCGACCGGGCTGACCGAGGAGCCCATCCTCAACGGCGCGCTGCGGACCGCGCTCGACGCCGTCCGCGACGAGGTCTTCGGCTCGACGGTCGGTTGACCCGACGGCGGGGCGGCCGCCCGCCGTCGCCGCACCGGCGGGGCGAGCGTCGTCACCCGCGCCGCCGTCCGTCATGTGAAGGAATTCTTCACCATAGGTCGGGGTGCTGCAAGGTCTTGCCGCACCCCGACCAAGTGTCCGCGCAGCTCAGATCAGGTCGCGCCGGCGGAACACGGCGAAGGCCGCCGCGGTGAGCGCGGCGGTCAGCGTGAGCAGCACGACCAGCGCCGGCGCCCAGGTCAGCGCGTAGAAGCCGTCGCAGCCGCCGTCGAAGACGCCCACGCAGGCCTGGTTGTCCCAGAACTCGGCCCGCCCGGTCAGCCAGGCGGCCAGGTGGCTGGAGAGCATCAGCTGGTCGGGCCGGGCCACCTCCAGGATCTCGAACACCAGCCGGGCGCCGAGCTCCCACACCACCAGGTAGGCGGCGACCGCGCCGAGTGCCGCCGAGGTGTGCCGGCCCAGCGTGGCGATGGCGAAGCCGAGCACGGTGGCCAGCAGCACCAGCACCAGGCCCCGCCCCCAGATGGCCCCCAGCGACCGCCAGAACTCGTCGTCGAGCCGGCCCGGCTGCCCGGCGGCCTGCCCGATGAACCAGAAGGTGGCCAGGTAGACCGCCGAGGCGAGCAGGGACAGCGCCAGCACCCCGCCGAGCAGCGTGCCCAGCTTGGCGCCGAGCACCGTCATCCGGCGCGGACGCCAGAGCAGCAGGTTGACCACGCCGCCGGAGTTCAGGTCGGCGCCGATGTAGGAGGCGCCCACCAGGAAGCCGAAGAGGACCAGGAAGGCGATCAGGAAGTAGAGCAGCGGCCGGGCCTCCTCGGCGAAGGTGAACACCCCGACCAGGTAGTCGCCGGCCACCGGCAGCCGCTCCCGCAGCGCCGGGTCCACCTCGCTGCAGTTGGGCGGGTAGTACTGGTCGGCCTGCTCCGGCGGCAGCACGCCGCGTTCGCGGGCGAGGCACTGCTCGTGGACGACCTCCAGGTTGCGCCGCTCCTCGGCCGCCTGCTGCTGGGCCTGCGCCAGCTCGGCGGCGGTGGGCCGGTGCGAGCCGGCCAGGGTGGTCGCCGCGGTGATGCCGAAGGCCAGCACCAGCAGGACGACCATGAGTTGCACGAAGCGCCGGGCGCCCAGCCGCTCCAGCTCGGCACGGACCAGGTTCACGCGTCCACCTCTCTGGCCTCGCCGACCCCCGCGTCGAGGTCGATCATCGCGTCCCGCGCCGGGTCGCCCGGCAGCACCGAGTCGTCCACCTGCCGGGGCACCCCCGGATGGCCGGCCGTGCCGGTCAGCTCCAGGAAGACGCTCTCCAGGTCCGGCCGCAGCGGGGTCAGCTCGCGTACCCAGAGGCCCTGCTCGCCGAGGGTGCGGCTGACCACCGTCGGGTCGACCACGTCGGCCACCGTCAGGTGGTCGTCGTCGTGCCCGGTGACGGACAGCCCGGCGGCGCCCAGCAGCTCGACCGCCCGCGCCGGCTCGGCCACCCGGACCAGGAACTCGTGCCGGTCGAAGCCGGCCAGCACCTCGTCCACCCGGCCGGCCGCCACCCGCCGGCCCCGGGAGATGATCGTGACGTGGTCGCAGATCAGCTGGATCTCGGCCAGGATGTGGCTGGACACCAGCACGGTCACCCCGGCCGCGGCCAGCGACCGCATCAGGTCCCGCATCTCCCGGATGCCGGCCGGGTCCAGCCCGTTCGCCGGCTCGTCGAGGATCAGCAGCTCCGGGTTCTTGAGCAGGGCGGACGCCACCGCCAGGCGCTGCTTCATGCCGAGCGAGTAGCCCTTGACCCGCTCGTGGCCGCGGTCGTACAGGCCGACCTGCGCCAGCACCTCGTCGACCCGGGAGACGGGAACGCCGCCGGCGCGGGCGAGCAGCCGCAGCGTGCGGTGGGCGGTGAAGTTGCCGAAGAACTGCGGGCTCTCCACGATCGCCCCGACCCGGCCGGAGACCCGGGACAGCCGCTCCGGCGACCGCTCGCCGAGCACCGTCATCCGCCCCGCGTCGGCGCGGACCAGCCCGAGCAGGGCGCGCAGCGTGGTGGTCTTGCCCGAGCCGTTCGGGCCGAGGAAGCCGTGGATCTGGCCGGTCTCCACGAGCAGGTCGAAGCCGTCGACCGCCACCCGGCGACCGTGTCGCAGGCTGTGGAAGGTCTTGCGCAGACCCTCGATCTCGATGACCGCGCTCATCCGCGCGGCTCCGTGCTCCGACCGGGCATGGACCGTCCTTCACATAGGGTGACCAACGACACGGCGCCTCACCCTAAGGCCGGCAGGCCGCCCGTGGGGGGCACCGCGGGCCTGCGTGGTTGGATGGTCGGGTGACTGGTGACCTGATCCCCGGCGCCGGCGGCGCCGCACCCGCACCCTCGCCCGTGGACGCGGATCTGGTGGTCAGCCTCGACGGCGTCGGCGTACGCCGGTCCGGCACCGCCCTGCTGCACGACGTGACCTGGCGGGTCGAGCTGGACGAGCGCTGGGTCGTGCTCGGCCCGAACGGCGCCGGCAAGACCACCCTGCTCAACCTCGCGGCCGGCCGGCTGCACCCGACCACCGGCACCGCGTACGTGCTCGGCGAGCGGATCGGCCGGACCGACGTCACCGAGCTGCGTACCCGCATCGGGCTCTCCACCGCCGCGCTCGCCGAGCGGGTGCCCGCCGACGAGCGGGTCAGCGACGTGGTGCTCACCGCCGCCTGGTCGGTGGTCGGCCGGTGGCGGGAGGACTACGACCCGACCGACGAGGCGCGGGCCCGCGCGCTGCTCGGCCAGCTCGGCGTCGGCGGCCTCGCCGACCGCAGCTACGGCACCCTGTCCGAGGGGGAGCGCAAGCGGGTGCAGATCGCCCGGGCCCTGATGACCGACCCGGAGCTGCTGCTGCTGGACGAGCCCGCGGCCGGGCTCGACCTGGGTGGCCGGGAGGACCTGGTGGGCCGGCTGGCCGAGCTGGCCCAGGACCCGGACGCCCCGGCGCTGGTGCTGGTGACCCACCACGTGGAGGAGATCCCGCCCGGCTTCACCCACGCGCTGCTGCTGCGCGAGGGGGCCGTGGTGGCCCAGGGCCTGCTCGGCGAGACGCTCACCGGCGACAACCTCGCCAAGACCTTCGGCCTGCCGCTGGTGGTCCAGCGCTCCGGCGACCGGTACACCGCCCGCGCGGCCTGAGGCCGCGGGAAGGAGCCCAGCGTGCGGCAGACCCGGGTGGTCGTGGTCGGCAGCGCCAACATGGACCTGGTGGCGACCGCACCGGCCCTGCCCCGGCCGGGCGAGACGCTGCTCGGCACCGACTTCGTGACCGTCCCCGGCGGCAAGGGCGCCAACCAGGCCGTCGCCGCCGCCCGGGCCGGCGCCGCGTGCGCCTTCCTCGGCGCGATCGGCTCCGACTCGTTCGGGGTCACCCTCCGGGCCCGGATCACCGCGGCCGGCGTGGACACCAGCCAGCTGCGGGTGGTCTACGGCGCCTCCGGGGTCGCCCTGGTGATGGTCAACGCCGAGGGGGAGAACGCCATCCTGGTCACGCCCGGCGCGAACGGCGCGCTGACCGACCTCACCGAGCCCGAGCTGGCCGCCGTACGCGCGGCGGACGTCCTGGTCGCCCAGCTGGAGGTCCCGGTGGGGACGGTCACCGCCGCGGCGGTGACCGCCCGGGCGGCCGGCACCCGGGTGGTGCTCAATGCCGCGCCGGCCCGGCCGGTGCCCGCCGAGCTGCTGGCCGCGGTGGACCTGCTGGTGGTCAACGAGAACGAGGCGCGGGCGCTCACCGGCCGCGGCCGCGACGAGCCGCGGGCCCTGCTCGACCTGGTGCCCCGGGCGGTGCTCACCCTGGGCGCCGAGGGCGCCTGGTACGGCGACCGGGACGGCACCGACGTGCACGTCCCGGCGGTGAAGGTGGACGTGGTGGACTCCACCGGTGCCGGTGACGCCTTCACCGGCGCCCTGGCGGTCGCCTGGGGCGAGGGCCGGGACCTGGTCGACGCGGTGCGCTGGGCGGCGGCGGCCGGCGCGGCGAGCGCGCGGCGGCTCGGCGCCTCGGTGGCGCTGCCCCGCCGGGTCGAGATCGACGAGCTGTACGTCCCCGCCTGATCCGGGCAGGCACCGGTCGCCCGGGTGCGGTCCGGACCACCCGAACCGGTCGACCGGCGACGTCTTCGCCGCCTGCCGGCCGGTCCGCACGGCCTTGTCGGGCGCTCAGGCGCTGCGGCACGGCGCCTGCGCGGCCGAGCGGCCGCAGGTCGCCAGGCTGCACCAGCGGCGTAGGTCGCTCTCGTCGAGGAAGAGCCAACCGCACCGCTCGTCGGGGCACGCCCGGACGGTGAGCCGACGTGGATCGGCCAGCAGCCCGGCGGCGCTCCACGCCGCGGCGTGCACGGGCAGCCGCAGCCCGGCCGAGAGATCGGGCCACCACCGCCCCCGGCCGTCGGGCTCGCGCCGGAGCACCATCGTCTTCGCGGCGGCCTCCGCGGCCCGCGCGACGGCGTCGAACGCACCCCGGTCCGCCGGATCGGTCAGGCAGGCGTACAACCGGGCGCGCAGCGCGCGGGCCTCGTCGAGCGCGGCGGCGGCCCCGTCAGGGTTCCGCCCGGCGAGTTCGAGCAGCCGTCCCACCGCCACGTCGTCGACCAGTCCGACGTGGCCGGCCCAGACCGCCAGCGTCCGGTAGCCGCGGAGCCACTCCGATCCGGGCAGCGGTGGCTCGTGGCCCCAGCCGGCGAAGGTGTTGCAGAACTCCAACGCCGGATGCCCGCCGACGCTCCACGGCAGGCTCTCGCCACGCACTCGTACCTCGTAGACGGGCCGGTCGGGCCGGTCGAGCCGATGGTCGGCGCGGAGTATCCGCCGGTGCACCTCCCGCAGCCGCATCCCCGGCTCGACGCCGAGATCGGCCACGAGCGTGCGCCGGGCCGTCCGGTACAGCAGCAACGCCTCGGCCTGCCGGCCGGCCCGGTAGAGCGCGGTCATCTGTGAGGCGACCAGCCGTTCCCGGGTCGGGTACCGGGTGACCAGCGGGGTCAACTCACTGATCACGCGGGCCTGGTGGCCCAGCGCGAGCCGCGCCTCGGCCCGCAGTTCGACCCCGGTGAGCCGGAGCTCCTCGATCGGGCCGCCCAGCCGGCCGCGCAGCTCGTCGTCGGCCGTGTCGGCGAGCAGCGGCCCCCGCCAGAGCTTTAGTGCCTGGTCGAGCAGGCGCACCCGCTCGGCCGGATCAGCGGTGCCGCCCGCCTGGTGGACGAGACGGCTGAACTCCTCGACGTCGACCCGGTGCCCGTCGGGTTCCACGAGGTAGCCCTCGCCCCGCGTGGTGATCCGGACCCGATGGGGCGCCAGCGCCGCCCGGAGCCGGCCGATGTAGGTGTGCACGGCGCCGCGGGCCGAAGCGGGTGGCCGGCCGTGCCAGAGCAGGTCGATGAGCCGGTCGGTGCTGACCAGGTGACCCGGGTCGAGCAGGAGGACGCCGAGGATGCACCGCTCCTGCCGGCGGCTGCCGAACTCGACGGGATGACCGTCCTGACGCGCTTCGAAGGGGCCGAGCAGTCGGAAGTCCATACCGGTCTGACCACCTGGCCCCGGTCGGCGGTTGCCGCCCCGGTGAGCGGCTGGTGATTTCCCGGGTACCGGTGCGGCTCGACGGGGACGGCCGGGTGCGACCGGGTCCGCGACGGTCAGGAGGTGGTCAGCGGCGCCGGTGACCCTGGTCCGGTCCGACCGTCGAGAAACAGCTGGAGTGATCATGCGTTGGAGAACGAGTGTCGGAGCGGTCCTGGCAGCGGCGGTGTTCGTCGCGAGCGCGTCGACCGCGGCGTCCGCCGCGACCGCCACCCCCGCCGGCACGCCGACGGTTCCGGCCGAGGTCGCCGCCGCGCTCGCCGGGGCGAGCCGGCTCGACGGCTGGGTGCCGGCGCCACAGGAGGCGTTCGAGCTGCCGGCCGGGGCGCGTTGCGACTTCGCCGTCCGCGTTCAGCCCGTGGTGGACGAGGTCGTCAAGCTGGTGCTGGAGACGTACCCGGACGGCACGCCGAAGCGGGAGGTGTACACCGGCGCTCTCGTCAGCCGGGTGACCAATCTGGAGACCGGCGCCACCAGCACGGCGGACGCCAGCGGCAGCTCGCTGGTGGTCTACGGCACCGACGGCTCGATGACCTGGTACGTGATCGGCCCGGTGCTGCTCGGCTTCCGGGAGAACGCCGGCTCCCTGCCCCGGGGCCTGTGGATCGTGGACGGGGTGTTCCGGGTCGAGTTCAGCCCGACGTACGACAAGACCATCACGATGGTGCACGGCAGCACGCACGACGTCTGCACCGACGTGGACTGATCCCGGCGCCGCCGCCCGGCCGGATCCGCCGGCCGGGCGGCGCGGTGGAACGGCCGGTTCAGGCGGGCTGGGTACCGGCCCCGCTGCTGCGGAAGGCCCGGCGGTACGCCGACGGTGACGTCCGCAGGGCCCGGCCGAAGTGGTGGCGGTAGGTGACCGGGCTGTCGAATCCGACCGCCGTGGCGACCTCCTCGACCGGCGCGTCGGTCTCCTCCAGCAGCGCCAGGCTGGCCCGGACCCGCTGGTCGACCAGCCACCGGATCGGGCTGGTGCCGGTGGCCCGGGCGAAGTGCCGCAGGTAGGTGCGGGGCGACATGTGCGCCTGCCGGGCCAGCCGGGCGACGGTGACCGGCTCCGCCAGGTGCGCCAGCGCCCAGGTGATGCTGGCGGCGATCCGGTCGTCGTCCGGGTCGACGGCCACCGGCGCCTCGATGAACTGCGCCTGGCCGCCGTCGCGGTGCGGCGGGATCACCAGCCGGCGGGCCACCGCGTTGGCGATCGCCGCGCCGTGGTCCCGGCGCACCAGGTGCACGCAGAGGTCCAGACCGGCCGCGCTGCCGGCGCTGGTCAGCAGGTCACCGTCGTCGAGGTAGAGCACGTCCGGGTCCACCTCGACCCGCGGGTGCCGGCGGGCCAGCAGGTCCGCGTACCGCCAGTGGGTGGTGGCCCGCCGGCCGTCCAGCAGCCCGGCGCCGGCGAGGGCGAACGCGCCGGAGCAGATGGACATGATCCGGGCGCCGGCCCGGTGCGCCCGGCGCAGCGCGGCGACCAGTTCCGGCGACGGGTCGGCGGTGACGTCCGGGACCCCGGGCACGATCACGGTCGCGGCGCCGGCCAGCACATCCAGCCCGTACGGGGTGTGCAGGCTGGCCCCGCCGACGACCGGCACCGGGCCGGGCCGCTCCGCGCAGACGGTCAGCTCGTACCAGTCGACGTCGAACTCGGGCCGGGGCAGCCCGAACACCTCGGTGACGATGCCGGTCTCGAAGACCGACATGCCCGGGTACGCCAGCACGGCGACGCTACGGTCGGCCGGGGCGCGCAGGGGCATGGCGGGATGTTAGCGCTCGACGTCGTTCCCGCCACTCGTCGGCGGGGCCACCCCACCGGAGGATCACGGTCATGACCCAGACCTTCGCCGTGCCGGCCGCCGCACCGGCGGCCGCCGCCGCCCACTTCCTCGCCCGGCTGAGCTTCGAGACCGACGTCAGTGACGTGCACGCCGACCTGACCGCCGGGGAGCCCGGCCTGGTGGTGGTCGACTCCCGGGGCGCCGCCGCCTGGGCCCAGGGCCACCTGCCGGGCGCGGTGCACCTGCCGACGGCCGAGATCGCCGGGCGCGCCGCCGACCTGGTGCCGGCCGGGTCCCGGGTGGTCACCTACTGCTGGGGCCCGGGCTGCAACGGTGCCACCCGGGCGGCGCTGGAGTTCGCCCGGCTCGGCTTCGGCGTCAAGGAGATGCTCGGCGGGTACGAGTACTGGGTGCGCGAGGGGCTGCCGGTGGTCACCGGGACGGGGCTGACCCGCCGTCCGGTCGACGACCTGACCGCACCCCGGGCCACCGCCGGCTGCGACTGCTGACCGTCGCCGCCGGCGGGCCGGTCACGCCTCGGCGTCGTCGGTGAGCTTCTCGCCGCGCCGGCGGAGCATGTTCAGGCCGGGGATGCCGGCCACGGCGAGCTTCAGGTCGCGGGTCACGTCGAGCAGGTCGTGCAGGTCCGGGCCGACCCGGTCGAGGGTGGCCAGGATCGGCAGGATGTCCGCGGTCAGGTGCTGCCTGAGCTTGGGCAGCTCGTCGACGAGCCGGACCGCCGCGGTCACCTCCTCGTGGCTGAGCTGCTCGACGAAGCGGTTCGCCATCGGCGCGGCCCGGCGCAGCGCCGGCTCGTACGCGGTCAGCAACTCGGCCGCGGTGGCCGCCGCCTCCGCCGCGGCGCCCACCGTGCCCGCCGCCCGGCCGGCCACCGAGTCGGCCTCGGCGACCACCGTGGCGGCCGTCCGGGCCACCTTGTCGGCCTCGTTGACCACCACCGCGGCCGCGGCGGCCACCTCGGTGGCGGTGTCGATCGCGGCGGTCGCGGCGGCGCTGATCACCGCGACCTCGCGCACCGCGGCCTCGGCGTCGGTGAGCACCCGGTCGGTGCGGTCCAGCGTCTGCTCGATCCGGTCGACCACGCCGTTGATCCGGGTCAGCAGGGCCTCCACCCCGTCGAGCACCGCGAACGCGCGGACCGGCACGGCGGCGAACGAGGCCGCCGAACCCAGCGCCTGGTCGAGAGCGGAGCGGGTGAGACCGACGACCGCGGCGGGCCGGGGGAGGGGAATCGCCATGGCACCCAGTGTGCGTCCCGGCCGCCAGAACCGCCCGACGGCCGTCAGCGGGGCCGACCGTGCTGCTCGACGGCCCGTTGCACGGCGCGGTAGATCTGGCCGAACCGGAGCGCGTCCGGCGTCCGCAGCAGCATCACCTCGCGCCCGTGGTGCTGCACCCAGAGCTCGTGTACCCGGTTGCCGCGATCGTAGGAGCGGTCCAGCCAGCTCAACGGGATCTCCAGGAACGGGGCCAGGGCCAGCGCGCCGACCGCGCAGGCGGCCAGGATGACCAGCCCCAGTCGCCACTCGCCGCGGTCCTGCGCGGACCAGGCCAGCGAGAGCACGCAGACCACCGCGAGCAGCGGCGGCAGCGACAGCAGCAGGACCAGCACGCCCCGGCCCAGCACCCGCCCCCGGACCGCCGGCGTCGTCCGCCCCCGCTCGTGCCAGACGTACGTCACGTCGGCGATCGCCACCGCGTGACCACCCGCCCGGATCGACTCCGAGGTCACCTGCACCGCGTCGTCCCGGTAATAGAGGGCCATCACCAAGCCTAAGCATCCCGGGCAACCCTCCGGTCCGCCCGAGCGGCGTCGCGGGGCGGTGCCGGGCAGGCGGATTCAGTAGCGTGGCGGGCCATGACCGAGCAGGAGCGCAACGTCGAGGTGGTCCACCGCTACCTGCGGACGTTCGCCACCAAGGACCTGACCGAGCTGCGCGCGGTGGTCGCCGAGGACGTGGCGATCTACGGCTCGGGCACGGCGGTTCGGGGCCGGCACCTCGTCGAGCAGGCGGTCGCCTCGCCCGGACTGACCGTGCTCGACCAGGAGATCGTCGAGATCTTCGCGGCCGGGGACCGGGTCGTGGTCTCGATGGCGCAGACCTACCGGCGGGACGCCACCGGCGCGACCGCGGTGCAGAGCGCCTGCAAGATGTACCGGTTGGCCGGCGGGCGGATCGTCCAGTTCTGGGGCGAGCAGGACCTGTTCGGCCTGCTGCGCGGGCTGGACATGCTCCCCGACGGGCCGATCGAGTTCTAGACGAGTAGTTCCGATGTCAGGGGTCGATGTCTGGGTATGAAGAGAGGGCATCCAGGATCATGTTGTGACGCAA